>CANFNO010000471.1 GCA_947447845.1 Burkholderiales bacterium
GTTTGCAGCATGGCCAGCGCATCCGGTGTGAGTACATCGCGAGGGGTTTGCATGAAGGTCCCATTTAAAGTGAAAGCATTTGAATGATGCCATCAATCTCCGTGCACTCCATCAGGGCTGGAGGGCGTACATTTACACCCATGCTCACACTACGTAAATCCTCTGAACGCGGCTATGCCGACCACGGCTGGCTCAAGTCTTTCCACAGCTTTTCTTTTGCGGGTTACTACGACCCCAAGCACATGGGCTGGGGCAACCTGCGGGTGATCAACGAAGACCGCATTGCGCCGGGCACCGGCTTTGGCACGCACGGCCACCGCGACATGGAAATCATCAGCTACGTGGTCTCGGGCAATCTGGCGCACAAAGACAGCATGGGCAACGTAAAAGGCATTCCGCCCGGCGACGTGCAGCGCATGAGTGCAGGCACCGGCGTGCAGCACAGCGAGTTCAACCATGCCGAAGGCGAGACCACCCATTTCTTCCAGATCTGGATCGAACCCAGCCAAAACGGCATCCCGCCCGGTTACGAGCAGAAGACCTTTTCCGCTGCAGAAAAGCAGGGTGTGTTGCGCCTGCTGGCTTCACCGGATGCGGCAGACGGTTCGTTGGTGATCCATGCCGATGCCAAGCTCTACAGCGGTTTGTTTGAAGCAGGCCAGACGGCGACTTTAGAGCTGGCGAGCCAGCGCAAAGCCTATGTGCACCTGATGCGCGGCAAGTTGAGTGTCAATGGTCAGGCTCTGTCAGGTGGCGATGCGGCCTTGCTGGACGGTGAGACCCGCATTGCCTTGACCGAAGGCGAGGGCGCCGAGGTGCTGGTGTTCGATCTGGCGCCTTGACAACCTCCGGACCAAGACTTTTCTTTTTTCTCGATGCGTCCCGCAGGTCGTGGGACATTTAACTTTCCAAAAGGAGTATTCGATGGCAAAAGTGGCAGTGGTTTTTCATTCAGGTTATGGTCATACCCAGCGCTTCGCGCAATCAGTGGCAAGCGGCGCCGGTGCCGAGCTGATCACCATTGACGCCGATGGCAACTTGCCAGAAGGCGGCTGGGACACATTGGCCGAGGCGGACGCCATCATTTTTGGTTCGCCCACCTATATGGGCTCGGTGAGCTGGCAGTTCAAGAAGTTTGCCGATGCCTCTTCCAAGCCCTGGTACACACAAGCCTGGAAAGACAAAATCTTTGGCGGTTTCACGGCCAGCGCCAATATGAACGGCGACAAATTCAGCACCATCCATTACTTCATGACGCTTGCCATGCAGCACGGTGGCATTTGGGCTGGCACTGGCATCAACTACAACAACACCAAGGCCTCGCAGCGCGGTGACATCAACTACCTGGCTTCCAGTGGCGGCCCGATCGCGCAGACCCCAGGCGATGCAGGTGCCGATGAAATGAATCCTGGTGATCTGGAAACCGGTCGTCTGTTTGGCGAGCGCATTGCTGCGCTGGCTGCCAAGTTCCGCGGCTGAGGAACTGGCGCTTAGCGCACCACTTCGCTGCTGCTACCTGCATCCACACGCTGGATGTAGGTGGCCATGGATTCCACCGTCACGGTGTCAATCAGGTCGGCAAACCGCCGCGCATCCGGGTGGTCGTCAAACGCCACATTCGCCTTGAACATGCGCGCACCCAGCCGCGTAAAGGCGCTGAGCTTGAGTGTGCTGGGCTCGTAGTTGGTGAGCTTGAGCCATTGCTGGGCCTGCGTGCGGGTGGTGATGGGCGGGTTCATGCCGGCTTGCTGCGAAAGCGCCATGGTGAGCAACTCAAGCGCCCATTGATTTGAGTTCTGGTATTTGTCCGAAAACGGATAAGCCACCATGTTGTAGAGCGGCTGGTGCATCGCCTTGATGGTGTCCCGACTGCTGACGATGGCCTGCAGTTTCTCCTGGATTGCGGGCGAAGGGATGACAAGTAAGGCTTCGTACGCCACCAGATCGTCCAGGAAGAAATTGGCCAAGCCCTCTTGCCACAACGCAGACTGGTTGCTGTTGCAGGCGTTGAGCAAATGCGTGGTGCGCCACTGCCCGCTAGTCTCATCCTTTTGAATGAAGGCGATGTGCGAGTAGCGCAGCCCGTATTTGGAAAGATCCTGCCCGACACGGCCGATCAGCGCAATCTTGGGTTGCAGCAATTCCAGGCGCTGGTGCACTTTGTATCCGGCCTGGAAAGCCTGCTGAATCGAGGCCGGTTTGGGCGGTGCATCAGAGCACGCTGTACCTGCCATCACGTTGCCAGCAAGGTAAAAACACAGCGCGATTGCGGTAAGGCTACGCACGGTGGCACGCATGCTCACTTCACCTGCGATTGGTAGAGCAGCGCTTGGCCAATGGCGTTGGGTATGAAAGCCAGCAATTGGCCCGACGCCAGCAGCGCGTAGCCGGTGGACTCTGCCACCACACGCAGACTGGTGCCCACCACCACGGACGAAGCTTTAACAGCCGCCGTAGAGGCTTTGACAAGGACGGTGCTTCCGGCCTCGACACCCTTGATAGTCAGCACGACCGCTTCGCTGGCTCCTTCAGCTACGGCGATCACGGTAAACACCCCGCCAAGCCCCAGCGCAACAGATGCCTCAAGTGGCTTGCCCTCCAGCGAGAGCACCGGCGAGGCCAGGATGCTGGTGGCTGCCAGGCCCGAAGCTTGGCTGGCTTTGTTGCTTTGTGCCAGAGCAGGTGTGCACAGGGTGGTGGCCAGAACGAGAACCGGGAGCAGGCTTTTCATGGAAGGTGTCCTATAGGTTGAGTCAGCGCTTGAAACAAGCTTCCACTTTAACGGCTATGCCCTTGGCCCCGGTTGACGCCTCTACTTCCGTAGTGCTTGCACCCCGTTGAGCTGCCATGCCACGAGAAAGACTTACTCCACTTACCACTTAGAATTCATCCTTCGCCGGGGGTGTTCGTTGCAAGATGGACTGAGAGATACCCCATGAACCTGATCTGGGTAATGCCAGCGTAGGAAGTGTGAAAAGCCCATCCCGTGCTGCACGTGGCTCCGGTTTTTGATGCGTCCTCTCGCAGGCACATTGAACGAAAGAGCACACATGAAACACGGGATTTTTTCCATTCTGGTGGCCTCTGCTACCAGCCTGCTGGTGGCAAACGCCGCGCACAGTGCCGGGGTGAGCGAGTTGCGGGTGCTGACGCATAGCTCGTTTGCCGTGCCCAAGCCCCTGCTGGCCCAGTTTGAAAAAGAGGCCGGCGTCAAGCTCAGCATTGCCAAGGCTGGCGACGCCGGTGAGATGCTCAACAAGCTCATCCTGACCCGTGCCAATCCGATTGCCGATGTGGTGTTTGGTATTGACAACGCCTTGGCCCCGAAAGCGCTGGCCGCCAATGTGCTCGATACCTACAACGGCCCGGCTGCTCAGGCCGCAGCGAACGTGCCCCTGAGCGCGCCGCTGGTTGCGGTGGACTACGGCTATGTCACGCTCAATTACGACAAGGCCTGGTTTGCCAAGAGCGGCGTGGCCTTGCCCAAGACCCTGGAAGAGTTGGCGCAACCGGCGTATGCCAAGTTGCTGGTGGTACAAAACCCGGCGACTTCCAGCCCGGGCAATGCTTTCCTGCTAGCCACCATCGGCGCGCTGGGCGAAGAAA
>CANFNO010000472.1 GCA_947447845.1 Burkholderiales bacterium
CTGGGGCAGGCATAGCGGTCGATATCCCATTGGTTCAAGGGGAACGAGCCGCAGTTGGAGAGCTTGCGAAACGGCGAGTGGTAGATGCCACACTGGTATTTGTCCTGGCCTATGGGCTCCAGAAATACGCAGCGGCGCTCCATGCAGCAATTGCCGCACTGCACACATTCACCGTGGATTTCCTGGGGCACGTCGGAGCCCCGTCCCATCACGTCATGAAAGTAGTGTTGCGCAGGGCCCTCCTTGAGGGCGGCAATATGGATGCGCACCTTTTTGAGTGTGGCGCGGTATTCCAACACGTATTTGCCGCGCATAAAGAGTATCGAAGCCAGCAATGGCATGAGGGGCAGCGTCAGATACAGGCTGAGCAAGTAGAGCTGGGCAATTGCAGGCGCGACGATTTTTCTCAAACTGTTTTCCCCGAAAGCTTTTCATACAAGTGTCGTAATCTAAGCAAGTGGCAAGTAAGTCGTGTGACAGCCGGGCGACGGCCCCGGCGGCGCAGACCGGCCCGGCATAGGTGTTTACAGTCAGGAACACTCCGTTTTTAATAGGGGCTGACATCTTTTTCGGTAAAGCCAATTGAACACAACGGACAACCTGCCACCGGTAATCTCTGAAATCGTCGAGCACGAAGAAGTGCCTGAGGGACGCGTCATTCAGGGGCATGACATGACCTTCCATGCGCCCGTCTATGGCGAGTTGGTTTCCAGTGGCGGACGGGTCGTCATCGAGAACACTTTGGGCTGGGGCAAAGTAGTCAACCCGAACGGAAGCTTTCATGGCAGGAAGCGCGCGTTTCATGCCACGGTGCAGGCGCCGGGTGGTGTGATCGATCTGGCGACCGCCGAAAGCTGCCTCATCATCGGGCGCGAAGTCCGGGTGCGCGAAGCCATCAAGTGCCAGATCTTTGCGCACACCTTGCACATCGGAACTGCTGCCGGTTGCCTTATCGCGGGGCGCAACCTGCACATTCAACTTGCCAGGGACCACAAGTCAGAGCCCAACATGATCACCATGGTGGTGCCGGATATGCCCGATCTGAAAGAGGTGCTGGCACCGCTCCACGCCGATATCGCTGCATTGAGCCCGCGCGTTGGTGCACTGACCGCCCGCATTGACGCCTTCAAGGCCGACGCTGCGCTGGCACAGTACCTCGCCATTCGCGCCAAGGTGCGGGTGGGGTTGTTAGAGCTTAGCCAGGCCCAAGCCCAGGGCTATGCGCAGATGGTTGAACGACTGGAGGACACCGCCCGCGCGCTGGAGGCAACCGTGGCCGAAAGGCGTCCGCTCGCCGAAGCCCTGGCTGCTGCGAACCGGCAAGTGCAAAGTGTGCAACAGGACCACGCCGCACGCCTGGCCGACTGCCGTTGCAAGATCGACAGGGTAGGTGGCGAGACCATCGTGCGCCAACTTCTGGAAGCGCACGACGACCCGGACTTAAGTCTGATTCCACTGCCCATGATTCCCAAAATCCTGTTCCGCAACGATGCGTCACTGAAGTTTTTGTACGCGGTGCACGAGGGGAAAGTGGATTGGACGGTGGCTTGATCAATAGCCACCGTTGCGCTTTTCTTCAGGCTGCCGCGTTGGGCCTGCCGATGGCCTCGGCCACGATGGTGGCTTGCAGCAAACCGGTGTCGTCGCGCGCATTGGGCATGTACTTTTTGCTGATGCTGAGCTTCACCTGCGGCTTGGGCGCGCCCATTTCCATCACCGCGTCGTGCGCCAACTTTTCGGCCAGAGCTTGCGCCGCCTCCAACGCCTCGTGCACGTCGTTGAACTGACGCGTGCTGGCGTAAGAGTGCATGCGGAACAGGCCGGTGCCATCGCCCATCACTTCCACCGTCACGCTGTGCGCCACCACGCCGGTGGCGGCGCCCACGGCATTGGCCACTTCGCAGAATTCGGGGAACACCACCTCGCAGCCCAGGCGGCGCTGCACCTCTTCGTAATAGACCTTCACCGGCCCACCCACGGCCACCACCGGGATGCTGGGTTTGAGGCTGACCTGCGCAAGGCCGAGTGCGCCCCGGCCTGAACACACCGCATTCGTCAGCGGGTTGTCGGCCATCTCCACGCCAAAGGCGGTTTGCAGAATGGCCAGGCCGGTCAGGCGCACCGTCTCGGCCCAGACATCCTGGGCAAAGGCCCGGGTCCGCTCGGGTGTGGGCAGCTTCATGTCGCGCAGGCGGCAGGCCAGTTGCGTAGCCATGGTGGCCGCCTCGGGCGACCAGTTGGCTTGCAAGCCCAGCACGTGCGATACGTCGGAAGGCGTCAGGCTGCTGACCTGCACCAGGCCCTTGCGTTGCAGCGTTGCAATCGAGCGCTGCGCACTGAGCGAGGTGGCCAGTTTGCGCAGCGGCTTGGGTTCGTGCGTGATGGTTTTCAGAGTCTCCAGTTCACGCTGGCTGAGCCCGTTGTGTTCCTTGTCGCTGTCCGCAGAAAACGGCAGCAGCACAAACTTGCCGTGCAGTGAGCCACCGCCGTCCACATCGTCCAGGTCGGCGCGCAGCATGGTCAGCACTTGCGGATAGCGTGCGGCCACCAGCGACACCGGTGCCACGCGTTGCGGGCCCACCTGAATGCGGCCGTTGGCGTGCAGCGTGATTTCGCTATCTCCGCCCAGGCCGATGGTGCGCACGTCGATAGCCCGCACCATGGTGCGCCAACCGCCGACTTCGGCGCCTTCTTCCTTGATTTTTGGGCGGCCGTCGATCAGCAGTCCGAGATCGGTGGTGGTGCCACCCATGTCCGACAGGATGAAGCTGTCCAGACCACTTAGCCACTGCGCACCCACCAGGCTGGCGGCGGGGCCGGACAGCACCGTCTCGATGGGCCGGGTGGCGACGGACTCGGCCAGCGCCAGCGAGCCGTCGCCCTTGACGATCATCAGCGGGCATTGGATGGAAAGCTGGACCATGGCGCGCTGCACGGCGTCGATCAGGCCCGAGATGCGCGGAATCAGACGCGCGTTGAGCACGGCAGTCAGTGCGCGGCGCGGTGCGTCCAGCGCAGACGACAACTCGGTGGAAAGCGTCACCGGTTTGCCGGTGCGCGCCACGATCAGGTCGCGCGCTTCGTGTTCGTGCGCGCCATTGCGCACGGCAAAAGTGGAGGCGACGGCAAAGGCATCGACCTTAACGTTCATGTTGGCCAAAGCGGCTTCCAGCGCGTCCGCATCCAGCGGACAAACAGCGTCGCCGTTGTGGTTGTGGCCGCCAGAAATCACGGCCATCGGAATCTCGGGAAAGGCTTTGGCAATGCCGGTGCGTTCCACCATGGCAGGGTCAAAGCCGATCAGGATGACACCGGTGGCGCTGCCATGGCCTTCGACCACGGCGTTGGTGGCCAGCGTGGTGGACACCGACACCATCGCAATGTCTTGCGGCGGGATGTCGTGCGAGAGTTTGGCCAACGCCTGCGTGATGGCCTCCGCCACGCCCACAGCCAGATCGCCTTTGGTGGTGATGGCTTTGGCCGTGGCAATGATGCGGTGACCGCGTGCCTCGATGATGGCCGCATCGGTGTAGGTGCCGCCGGTGTCCACGCCGATTAAATAAGTGGTTGAAGCAGTTCCCTCAACCCCGCCTGTGCGGGTGGAC
>CANFNO010000473.1 GCA_947447845.1 Burkholderiales bacterium
ACTGGCCTGCTGGCGCTTGAAAAAACAGCGTTCTAAGCTGCGCCCTTAGACCGGGTCCTCACGCCCCAACCAGGTATTTGCGTCCGCAATGGCGTTGAATACTTTGGTTTGGTGCAGGGTCAGGCGGGCAGCAATGGTGGAGTAGATGCGCTGCTGGATTTCAGTGTCGTGGGTGACGATGGCCACCTTGATACGTGGATTGCTCATGAAAGACCCGATGCGCACTGCACGCACCTCGTTCAAAGCATCCTGCGAGAAGTCTGTACTGACTGCGTCCAAATAATCAGACACCTCGTACTGCGCGCTGGCAAACCGATAGTCCATGGAAACCTCTCCCACGGACTGCAGCAACTCTGCGCCGGTCACCACGCCATTGAACTTTTTGTAAACCCCACCGGGCTCCCAAATTAACGAGTAAGGCATCGATTTCCCTGTGCTGTTGCGCGATTAATCTAATTTTAGATAAGCCCTATTTTGCCCCTTTCCCACGCCACTTCCGACACTGACTGTGGCAACGCATCAGATATTCGGTGCATCGTTTTTATCAATGTGCCAAAGGTCGTTGGCCTCAGCGCTTGACGAACTTCAACGTCATGCGGTCACTTTCACCAATCGCCTGAAATTTTTCGCGGTCCACGTCTTTGTTCACCAACGAAGGCGGTAAGGCCCAAACGCCTCCGATGTGATCGGCAGAATCTTTTGGGTTGGCATTGAATTCCGCAGATGCTGCCAACGTAAAGCCCACACTCTGCGCCATGTCCGCCACATAGGATGCATGCACATAGCCGCTGCTAGCCGTGGCATCTTGCACACGCTGCTCCGGCAGACGATGCTCCACCACACCGAGCACACCACCCGGTTTCAAAGCAAGGTAGGCGCTCTTGAAAACTGCGCGTACGCCCGCGTCACCAAAATCCAGCCAGTTATGCACGTTGCGAAAAGTCAGCACCAGATCGGCAGTGCCAGGCGCGGCGTAATGCAATTTGTCGGGCGGCGAAAAAACACCGAAGACCACCTTGTCAAACAACTCGGGCTGCGCTGCCAATTTGGCCTTCAGTCGGTTCAAACTTTTCAGTGCATCGGGTTTGGCTGACTCGGGGTCATCTGTCGCAAGAATTAGTTGGCCCTGCCCTCGCAAATACGGAGCCAGTATCTCCGTGTACCAGCCGCCGCCGGGGCTTATTTCCACGACCGTGCTGTCTGGCCTAAGGCCGAAGAAAGTCAGGGTTTCATAGGGATGGCGCCAAGCGTCCCTTGCCGCAAAGGCCGCTGTGCGCTTGGGGCTGGCGATGGCGTCCTGCAGCGCGTCATCGGCCCAGGTGGGGGTGCTGAAACTGCCAATCAGGCACGCCAGCCATAGAATAAATTTCACTTCAACTCCCGTATGGCTGGGCCTCGCAGACAACCGCAGCAGATCAAAAAACATTTCTCCACAACATTGTGTATCAGGTAGTCCAAGCGCTTATCGCCCTATTCCAATAGCCACACCGGGAACCGCCACGGTTTGGTAGCAAAATGCCTTTCACCAATTTAGTGACCCCCGATGAATATTCTTGTACGCGAAGACCTTAAAGCCTATATCGACCCGCTCACCACCGACGAACATGATGCGCTGGAGCGCAGCCTGCTCCAAGAAGGCTGCAGAGACGCCCTGGTGCTGTGGGGCGACACCCTGGTGGATGGCCACAACCGTTATGGCATTTGCCAAAAACACGGCATTCCCTTTCAAACCCTGCAGAGCAACGTGTTCCATTCGGTCGAAGATGTGCACCTGTGGATGATTGACCAGCATCTGGGGCGGCGCAGCGTGTCAGACTTTCAGCGCGGTGTGCTGGCCCTGCGCAAACGCGAGATCCTGGCCGACAGAAAATTAGCCGCTTCATTGACCGTTTCCGGAAGTGAAAACGAGCTGCCAGCGTCCTCACCCACGGCAAGTTCCACTACCCCGTTGGCGACCGAACCCGTTCAAAGCCGGGAGGATCTCGCAAGGCTCGCACGCCTGAGCAGCAACCAAGTGGTAATGATTGAAAGAATTCAAAAGCAGGCCGCGGCGGAGGTTGTGGCGGCGGTGAAATCCGGCGCCATTTCGATCAATGCCGCCGCTGCGGTAGCCACCCTGCCGGAGCAAGAACAGATTGCAGCCGCCTTGGGTGGCCGGGACGAGCTTCGTCAGGCGGCCAAGCGGGTGCGTGATACCAAAAAGCGAGTGAAGTCGGACTCGCCTGAAACCGAAGGCGAACAAAGCGTAGAAGACCTCTAGGCCCGCATCGCGGAATTGCTTGCCGAGAATGCCAGCCTGCGCCAGCAACTCGAAGCTTTGAAGGCTTAGCCCTTAGGCCGGCGCTGGCAACGGTGCGACCACAGGGCGCAAGCGCTGCGGTGCGAATCGGATCGTGAAGCAGGAACCCTTGCCCGGCGTGCTCTCAATGCTGAGTTCGGCGCCGTGGCGTTGTGCCACATGCTTGACGATGGCCAGGCCCAGGCCCGTGCCACCGGTCTCACGCGAGCGGCTGCGATCCACCCGATAAAAACGCTCGGTCAGACGGGGGATGTGCTCTGGTGCGATGCCGGCGCCGTAATCCCTCACGCTGTACGCCGCGCCGCCGTTTGGCAAAGTGCGAAAACTCACCTCAATCGGCATCTCCGGCGGCGAATACCGAATCGCATTGCCAACCAGGTTGAACATGGCGCTGTAAAGTTCGGTTGCAGAGCCCGCAATTTCGAGTCCGGCATCCAGTTCAAAATTCAAAACGCGCGCTCTGCCACACAGCACCACGGACAAATCGTGCGCATCTTGCTCGCATTGGGCCATCAGGATTTGTCCTGACACCCATTCGTGCACGGGGGGCGGTGGACTGCCCTCCAGGCGCGACAGCGTCAGCAAATCATTCACCAGGGTCTGCATGCGATGCGCCTGCTGCGACATCAGTTCCAGATACCGGTTGCGCTCGTCTTCACTCAGCGGCAGGGACTGCAAGGTTTCCACAAAACCGGCTAGCACCGTCAGCGGCGTGCGAATTTCATGGGACACATTGGCCACAAAGTCTCGGCGCATGGCCTCGGCCTGCTCCAGGGCGGTGATGTCGCGTGACAGCAGCAGGCTGCGCCCGCCACCATAGGGATGCAAATGCACAGACAGTTTGACCGGCACACTGCTGGTACTGGCGCGCCCTTGCATCACGACATCCTCGCGGTAGTCTCTGGCCGAAAAATAGGCGGCAAGGGCCGGGTCGCGCACCAGATTGCCGAGGTGTTGCAGCATGTCCCGACTAGCATCCAGTCCGAAATGCTGTGCGGCAGTCTGGTTAAACCACTCAATGCGTCCTTCGGCGTCCAACAGTAAAACACCATTGGGTGATGCCTGCAAGGCGGCCAAAAATTCCTGCAAGCGGGCATCGCTATCAGACAGCGCACGATCCCGGTGACGCACCAGTTTGCGCACCCTATCCAAAGACTCCCCCCAAAAGCCACTGCCCAAGGGGATATGCGAGGTGTCGCCGGAGCGCAGCCATTTCAGCAAACGCCAGGCGCGCAAGGTATCGAGGATCAGCCAGATATAGCAGCCCGCCAGGGCCGCGAAAGCCATCAGCGTCCAACGCTCAGG
>CANFNO010000474.1 GCA_947447845.1 Burkholderiales bacterium
ATGCCCACGCGCGGCAGCATCCATATCGACGGTGCACCAGTCACCGGGCCGCTAAAGATTTCCGGCATGGCGTTTCAGGCGCCGTCGTTGCTGCCCTGGCGCACGACGGTGGACAACGTCTTGCTTCCGCTTGAAATTGTGGAGCCCTACCGCAGCCAGTTCAAAGCCAAACGCGGCGAATATGTGGAGCGCGCGCGCAAGCTCTTGCAAAAGGTGGGCCTGGCCGGTTACGAGGACAAGTTCCCCTGGCAGCTATCGGGTGGCATGCAGCAGCGCGCCAGCATTTGTCGCGCGCTGATTCACGAACCCAAGATGCTCTTGCTCGACGAGCCCTTCGGCGCACTCGATGCCTTCACGCGCGAAGACCTGTGGTGCATCCTGCGAGACCTGTGGACCGAGCAGCAATTCAACGTCATCCTGGTGACGCATGACCTGCGTGAGAGCGTGTTTCTGGCCGACACGGTTTATGTGATGGGCAACAGCCCGGGGCGCATTGTGGTGAAGCAGCACATCGACCTGCCGCGTCCGCGCGATCTGGAACTGACCTACACCCCGGCCTTCACCGACATCGTGCACGAGCTGCGCGGCCACATCGGCGCGCACCGCACGGCCACCCAAACCCCGGCCGCGACCAGCAACCCATAAGCCATGAACAGCAAACAACTACAAACCTGGTCGCCCTGGATTCTTCTGGTGGCCATCGTGCTGCTGTGGCAGGGCATCTGCACGGCGTTTGACGTGTCGGAATTCATCTTCCCCAGCCCTACGCGGATTGCATCGCAGTTCTGGGAGTTCAAGCTCATCATTGCAGGCCATGCCTGGCGAACTTTCTGGGTCACCATGACGGGCTTCGGCATTGCCATCGTGGTGGGCGTGCTGCTGGGTTTTGTTATCGGCAGCTCGCGCCTGGCCTATGCAGCGGTGTACCCGCTGATGACCGGTTTCAACGCCTTGCCCAAAGCGGCCTTTGTGCCCATTCTGGTGGTGTGGTTTGGCATCGGCGTGGGGCCGGCGATTCTCACCGCGTTCCTGATCAGCTTCTTTCCCATCATGGTGAACATTGCCACGGGGCTGGCGACTCTGGAGCCGGAGTTGGAAGACGTGCTGCGCGTGCTGGGTGCCAAACGCTGGGACGTGCTGATCAAGGTCGGCTTGCCGCGCTCATTGCCTTACTTTTACGCCTCGCTGAAAGTCGCCATCACGCTGGCCTTTGTAGGCACCACGGTGTCTGAGATGACGGCTGCCAACGAAGGCATCGGCTACCTGCTGATCTCGGCTGGTTCGGCCATGCAGATGGGCCTGGCCTTTGCCGGTCTTTTGGTAGTGGGCGCCATGGCGATGGTGATGTATGAAATCTTCAGCGTGCTGGAGCGCCACACCACCGGCTGGGCGCATCGCGGCGCGCACAACAACTAAGCCGTCGCCGCAGCAGAAATCCACGATGGCATGGCAAGCGAATTTGAATCTGGCGTACGAGCGCCACGGAAAGCGCGTGGTGGCTCGCCACGAACACAGCGGGCCGCTGCGCATTCTGCAAAGCCTGTACCCCGAGGGTGACGGCATCTGCCACAACGTGCTGGTGCATCCACCGGGCGGGCTGGTGGGTGGCGACACGTTGGACATTACCGTGCAAGCTGCAAGCCACACCCACGGCCTGGTCACTACGCCGGGAGCCACACGCTTCTACCGCTCGGACGGCCCCTTGGCGCTGCAAACCACACGCATCGCAATGCAAGCAGACTCGCGCCTGGAGTGGCTGCCGCTGGAGGCGCTTTGCTACAGCGACTGCAATGCCGAAAACCACTTGGAGATGGCATTGGAACCGGGCGCCGAACTATTGGGTTGGGACATCACCGCGTTAGGACTTCCGAACGCCAACCTCCCCTTCGTGAAAGGCAGCTTTGCCCAGCACATCGAAGTACCGGGCGTCTGGCTGGAACGGGGCCGAATCAATGCCACCGACACGCGCCTGATGGATGGCCCCACCGGCCTGAACGGGGCACGCTGCATCGCCAGCCTGTTTTTTGTCACCGGCACCAAGCTCGACCGAACACGCAAGCAGCAGGCGCTGGACATCGCCCGCGACCTGATTGCAGGCAGTGAGTTAGTTCACACGGCCGGTGCCACCAGCCCCAATCCGCAAGTCATCGTCGTGCGTGTGGTGGCGCCCTTGGTAGAGCCCGCCATGCAGCTGCTACGCGCCGTGCGCAACGCCTGGCGCCAGGAGTTGTGGCAGTTGCCCACCTGCAATCCGCGCATCTGGGCCATGTAGCGCTCGCAGCAAATTCGGCCTCTGCAATGGGAAGTGAAGGGTATGGTCTGCTCTGCTCTATGGCAATCGGTGTAAATGTGCTTTATAGTGTTCAACATATAAACCGTATATGGGGAGCACGATGCGATACCGGACACTACTTTTTGCACTCCTGGCCGCACTCACTTCGGCATCCTTTGCGCTTGAATTGACGGTCGATCAGAAAGACAAGCAGTTCAGCAAGAAGGCCCTGAAGATCAAGGTGGGTGACGTCGTTGAATTCCGCAACTCGGACCCGTTTGCGCACAACATCTTTTCCTTGTCAGACACCAAGTCCTTCGATTTGGGCTCTTACCCCCAAGGTCAATCCAAGAAAGTTACTTTCGATAAACCCGGCAGCGTGGAAGTGGAGTGCTCCATCCACCCCAGCATGCAGATGGTGATTGAGGTGGAGAAGTGACTTGCTTTGTGCGCCAGCTTCGCCTCTCCCTTGCAGTGGTGCTGGCCATCTTGTGTGCGCCGGCATGGTCACAAGAGGCGCCCGGCCTGGATACAAAAATCGCCAGCCAAACCTGCAGCGGCATTGTCACGGACGAATGCGTGGTGCGCTTCTTCAAGGACACGCGGGAGGCCTCTGAAATTCGCGGCCGACTCGTGTTTCAGAACTACTGCGTGCTGTGTCACGGCAACACGGGGCGGGGAGACGGACGCGCCGCCAAGTTGCACACACCCAGCCCTTTTAACCTGACCGCATCGACCGCACCGCGCTACTACATCAACGATGTCATCCGCAAAGGGGGCGCCGCCATGGGGCGCGGCGTTGGCATGCCGCCCTGGGGCGAGCAACTCACAGAAGAACAAATCAACGATGTATTGAATTACCTGTTCACCCTTCGCGTCAGCCACTAGACGCTAACAACCTGGAGATAGCCATGAAAAGGATATTCATTTGCGTCATTCTTGCGCTGGCTGGCTTCGGCGCGTGGGCCGATGACTATGTGTTTCGGGCAGGACACGCCAGCCTGCAAGTCTTTGTTCTGGGGGCCGTACCATTCCCCGCCGACAACCAGCCCAGTGCAGCGCGGATTGCCTTGGGACAAAGCCTGTTTTTTGATCCGCGCATGTCGGGCGACGGCAATATGTCCTGCGCCACCTGCCACAACCCGGCCATGGGTTGGTCAGACGGACTGCCCACGGCGCGCGGCGTCAAGAGCTCCATCCTCGGACGCGCTTCGCCGACCATTTTCAACACCGCCTACAACAGCCTGCAAATGTGGGATGGACGCAAGAAATCGCTGGAAGACCAGGCCATGGGACCCATGCAGGCCAATGTCGAAATGAATATGGACA
>CANFNO010000475.1 GCA_947447845.1 Burkholderiales bacterium
AGAAAAAGGAATAGTCTGTAAAACTGTATACAATTTTCAGCAGGAGACATCGCACAATGGAAAGCTATTTACTGGATTGGGCCAATCTGCTGTTGCGGTGGGTTCATGTGATCACCGCCATCGCCTGGGTAGGTTCTTCGTTCTATTTTGTCTTTCTGGACAGCAGTTTGACGCCACCGCAGGACGACGACCTGAAGCGCCAGGGCGTGAGCGGCGAACTCTGGGCGGTGCATGGTGGTGGCTTTTACCATCCGGTCAAGTTTGCGTTGTCGCCCCCGAAGCTGCCCGATCACCTCCACTGGTTTTACTGGGAGAGCTATAGCACCTGGCTCACCGGTTTTTCGCTGTTTACGGTCTCCTATCTTTGGAGTGCAGGCACTTACTTAATAGACAAGTCGGTCATGGACTGGTCGCCCATGGCGGCAGTGGGAGCTGCGCTGGGCTTTCTGGTGGTGTTCTGGCTGGCCTATGACACGATCTGCCGCACCCTGGCGCAGCGCAAAAATGGCGATGCCATCGTGGGCGCGCTGGTGCTGGTGCTGGTATGCGCGGCGGCCTGGTTGGCCTGCCATTGGTTTGCCGGTCGAGCAGCCTTTTTGCTGATGGGCGCCATGATTGCCACCAGCATGAGTGCGAATGTGTTCTTCTGGATCATCCCCGGTCAGCGGGCCATGGTGGCCAGCATAAAGGCCGGTCAAACGGTTGACCCGATACACGGCAAGATTGGCAAGCAGCGCAGCGTGCACAACACCTACTTCACGCTGCCGGTGCTGTTTGCCATGTTGAGCAACCACTACAGTTTTACCTACAGCCACCCACAAAACTGGCTGGTGCTAGTGGCCATGATGTTTGCCGGCGCGGCGATTCGTCAGTTCTTCGTGATGCGCCACGGGTTCAAGCTCGGGCGCAATCCGCACCCATGGAAGTACGCAGCCGTTGGCGTGGTGGCGATTGTTGTGCTGGTGGTCTGGCTCAAGCCTGCACCGGCAGCATCGACCGAAACTGCCGCCGCCAGTGCCACGCTTGCAGCCCAAGGCGCACCTGGTGCCGCAGGTGGCCCCATCAGCTACAAAACGTTGCAACCCATACTGGCGCAGCGCTGCTACATGTGCCATGGCGAACAGGTTCAGATGAAGAACGTGCGTTTGGATTCAGCCGAAGGCGTCGCCAAGCACGCGCAGATGATGTACCAGCAAGCCGTCGTCACGCGCATCATGCCGATGAACAATGCCACAGGCATCAGCGAGGCCGAACGCGCCATGATCAAGCAGTGGTTTGAATCGGGCGCGCACGTGGATTGACAGCGACGAACAGGCTCGTTGCACACGAACCTGCAGCGAGCAACAAGATTGTGGATTGTTGCCCGCGTGCATTGCGCATCAGAATCTTTAGAGCTTCACGGCGACGGCCAGGGCCTTAATAGCATCGTCAACCGACTGGTTGGAATTCCAGAATTTGCCCATCACATCATCAACCGCACCGCTTCCTTCGATGCTCAAGAGTTTGATGTGGCTCTCGAACAACCGGTTTTCCTTTATCGCCTGCACACCGCCTTGGGCACACATGTCGATCGAGCCCAGGTCAATATCGGATCGAACCGGAATGGAGCCCTTTTTGTTGTTGAAGGCAATCTGCACGGCAGGCGACATCACCAGCTCGGCCAACTTCTTTTGTGCCTCAGTTGTGCCGGGTTTATTGCTCTTTGGAAAAACAAATACGTCACCATCAATGGCGTAAGGCATCTTGGGACCACCCGCCATGAAGCATCCAAAGTCTTTTCCGGCAGTCTTTTTGGCAAAGATAAATTCGCCTTTGGCCCAATCACCCATGAACTGGAATCCTGCGGTGCCTTCGGTCACCATGGCAGTGGCCACGTTCCAGTCGCGACCTGGGGATCTGGGGTCTACATAGTCCTTGAGCCGTTTGTATGCTTCCAGCGCTTTGCGAAGTTGCGGCCCAGAGGTGTCCCTATCACTTAGAGTCTTCAGGTAGAGCTCTTTTCCGCCTACCCCCAGCAAGACTGAGCGGAAGGCGATCCCCTCTTGCCAGCCCTGACCACCCCACGCCAATGGCGTAATGCCTATGGCTTTGATTTTGTCCATCGCGGAGAACATCTCGTCCAATGTGGTGGGGTCTTTGCTCACTCCGGCCTTGGCCAAGACGGCTTTGTTGAACCAGATCCAATTTTCGTTGTGGAGGTTGACCGGCGCTGCGTAGTAATGCCCATCGATCTTGATGGCAGTCTTGATGCGTTCAGGAATCACTTTGTCCCAGTTGCCCTTGGCAGCGACATCGTCGATGTTGTTCAGCAAGCCTTGCTTGATCGCTTCCTCGTACCATTTGCCGTAATTGAACTGCGCTGCGGCGGGTGCATCGCCGCTTACGGTGCGATTGATGATGACTGTGCGGGCCTGTGCGCCGCCGCCGCCTGCGACCGGGCTGTCTATCCATTTGCCCCCCGACTTGTTATAGGCATTGGCAATCTCTTTGATGGCTGCGGCCTCGCCTCCTGAGGTCCACCAATGGATGACCTCAGCGTCCTGGGCATGTACAGCGTGTGCCGATCCCAGCGCGGTAACCAGCAGTGCAAGCAGTTTGTTGAATCTGGAACGCATATTGATAGCTCCTTGGTTTAAGTGGGCAAATGCCCGGGTTCCCGAGAAGCTCGGGGAATTTGGTCTTCAAGAATCAGGCGTAGTGCCTCTTCGAAATTGAAATCCTTCATGGCTTCCTCCACTGCCGCTGCAGGTTGCAACACGGCATGCAGGTGGCTGGCATGGGCGTCCCAGAGCGAAAGGGCTTCGGCGTCATCCTGTTCCAGCATGTGTTGAAGTTCCTGGATGACCAACTGCGTTGCGGCTTGTTGCGCTGGCGTCAACTCTTGCGGCGCGGTTTGTTGCGTTTCGCGCACCAAGCCAGGTGTTGCGCGCAGGGCGCTCACCAGCTTTTCAAGGTTTTGTTGGGTTTGTGGAATCAGGTGCGCAAGTCGCTGTGCATCGGCTCCACTGTGCAGGGCTTGCTCCAGATCAGCGGCGACCTCACGCAAGGGTTGCGCCCCCAGCGTGGCGGCCAGCCCTTTGAGCGTGTGGGCCAGTAGTTCGGCAGTGGCCGCATCACCAGCCTGCAGTGCTTGCTGGGTCTGCATGACGGTGTGTTCCTGCGTCTTCACGAACGTGCCCAACATCGCGATATACAGGGTCGGGTTGTGGTTGCACAGTACAAGGCCTTGCTCCACGTTCAGGCCGTCCACTAGGCGCAAGGATTCAATCAATTGAGCTTGCTGGTAGGGCTCGGGCGCGTCCATCAGGACCGGCGCGTCCACTGGCGCGGCCACTTGGCCGAGCCCGGCGCGTGGCTTGACCCAATTCAGCAGTGCCTTCCAGAGGTCTTCTGGATCGATCGGCTTGGTCACAAAGCCATTCATGCCAGCTTCCAGGCAACGCTCACGGTCGGCCCTCATGGCGTTCGCGGTCATGGCAACAATAGGCAATTGTTCTGATGGGTGCGTTAGGCGTATCAGCCGCGAAGCCGTAGTGCCATCCATCACCGGCATTTGCATGTCCATCAGCACGATGTCGTAGGGAG
>CANFNO010000476.1 GCA_947447845.1 Burkholderiales bacterium
AGGACGAGGCTCACCAGAAACACCAGAAACTGCACCGGTGCCAGCACACCTTGCACCAGCGTCCACGGCGATGCGTCCCGACGCCGTTTCTGTTCAGGCGTGTACAGCATGGAGGGGCTTGATCCGGGTTGGGTCATCTGCGTCTTTAGGTTCGCTAGGGTTGAGGTCAATGTATGTGTTGGCAAAGAATGTGTCAACTAGGGTTTACGTATTATTTTAGTTACACATAAAAAAGTTTTTCTTGGCGCACCGACCCGATTGCGGTTAAAACCGATGCGAGAAAAACAGTGGGAGGTGATTGCTATGCAAGGCATCCTGACCGTCGCGCAAGTCGAAGGCCCGTTTTTGCTAAAAGCGCTGCTGCAGCGTGATGCCTGGCCATGCGCAACATTTAGTAGATCCAGATCAATTCGCATCAGCCGGGCTGATGAACCAAAAAAGATGTGGTCAATCCAGATTGCTTTGGTGAATATGGTTGTCGTAATACAATGTACCGCGCGGATCGCGCTGTTTTTGTCAATTTTTATTGACGCATTCTCATGAATCTCGGAACCTTAAGCGCTGAGACCTTGGCCAGACTGGTAGGGGCAGCATCGGATATCGCTCTGATCTTGAACAAAGACGGTGTGGTGGAAGACGTGTCGATCCGAAAGACCGATTTGGCCGTTTTGGGATGCCAGGATTGGATCGGTCGCCTTTGGTCTGACACCGCCACCTCTGAGACTCGGCCCAAGATTGCTGACATGCTCAACCCGGAAAAAGCCGGAGTCGACATCCGCTGGCGCCACGTCAACCACACCACACCCCAAGGTGCGGACATTCCGGTTCAATACGCGATCGTCAGCCTGGGTGCCGATGGCCGGGTGCTGGCGCTGGGCCGCGATATGGAGGCGATTGCGGTGCTTCAGCGCCGCCTGATTGAAACCCAGCAATCCATTGAGCGCGACTACCTGCGTTTGCGCCACGTCGAGGCCAAGTTCCGCACCCTGTTTGAAACCTCGAACGAGGCGATTCTGATCGTTGACGGTACCAATTACCGCGTGCTGGACACCAACGCCAACGCGCTGACCTTCATCAAGGACTCCAGCAAGAGGCTGATTGGTCGGGACCTTTACGACTGTTTCGAAGCCAGTTTCCGCGAGGATGTGCAGTCGCTGCTGCGCATGGCGCATGCAACCGGTCGTATCGAGATGAGTCGCGTGCGTTGCACCGGTGCGTCCGTGGATTGCACACTGTCTGCTGCGGTATTCCGCCAGGAAGGCGGGCCGCAGTTCATGGTGCGCTTGCTGGCTACCGACGCAGCGCAGGCGCAAAACACCAGTTCCAGCCAGCAACTGATGTTTGCCGAGGCGATGGAACAGGCGCCCGACGGATTTGTGCTGACCGACCGCTTCGGGCGCATCCAGTCTGCCAACGCGGCATTCTTGTCCATGCTGGGCGCTGCCGGCCTGTCGCAGCTGTATGGCCAGCCTCTGGAAAACTGGTTGGCGCGCGGCGGTGTGGATTGGGGCGTGCTGCTCACGCATTTGCGCTCCCAGTCGGTGGTCAAGGACTTTGCCACCGAATTGCGCGCAGTGGCCGGTAACCCGATGGCGGTGGAAATATCGGCGCAGGCCATCAGCGGCGAAGAAACCTATTACGCCTTCTATACCAAGGATGTGGTGCGCAGGCGCGCCCAGGAGACGCCTGCCACCACCGGCATGGCCAGCTCCGTGGCCGAGCTGTCGCGCTTGGTGGGCCGCATGCCCATGAAGGACATCGTGGGTGAAACCATCGACATGATCGAGAAGATGTGCATCCAGTCGGCCCTCGAGCTCACGGGCAACAACCGGGCCTCTGCCGCTGAAATGCTGGGTCTGTCACGCCAGAGTCTGTATGTGAAGCTGCGCCGTTTTGGCATGATCAGCGACTCTGACGGGCTGAATTCTTAAATTGACACTTGTCGTGTAAATTTTAGTTGACATCTTTGCAAGCCCTGTCAAAAATGGCTGCATGGCGAGTCATCCCTCTCTTTCTACCGTTGCCGAACTCCTAAAGCCCATCACTTGGTTTCCGCCCATGTGGGCTTTTGCCTGTGGCGTGGTGGCATCTTCCCAAAGCATGGGGGCCAATCTGCTGCTGATTTTTCTGGGTCTGGTGCTGACCGGCCCTTTGGTATGCGCCAGCAGCCAGGCCGTCAACGACTGGTTTGACCGCCACGTGGACGCCATCAACGAACCCAATCGCCCGATTCCCTCCGGTCGCATGCCGGGGCAGTGGGGCTTGTATATCGCCATTCTCTGGACACTGATGTCGCTGGTCTGGGCCTGGAGCCTGGGCACCTGGGGTTTCTGGGCTTGTGCGCTCGGTTTGTTGCTGGCCTGGGCCTACAGCGCCCCCCCTTTTCGCCTGAAGCAAAACGGCTGGTGGGGCAATGCCGCCTGCGCCTTGAGTTACGAGGGACTGGCCTGGATCACCGGCGGTGCAGTCATGTTGGGCGGTGCCTTGCCCGATGAGAGATCTTTGGTGCTGGCGCTGCTCTACAGCGCTGGCGCGCACGGCATCATGACGCTCAATGACTTCAAGGCGGTAGAAGGCGACGCGCAAATGGGCATCCGCTCGCTGCCGGTGCAGCTTGGCATGGTGGCAGCGGCCAAGACGGCCTGTGCCTTCATGCTCGTGCCACAGGCCGTGGTGGTTGCCTTGCTGTTGCAGTGGGGCCTGCTTTGGCATGCCTTGGCTGTGTTGGCGCTGGGTCTGGCGCAACTGCCGCTGATGCAGCGCTTTGTGCGCCAACCGAAAGAAAAGGCCTTGATGCTGAGTGCCTTTGGCGTGCCGCTGTACGTTTCCGGAATGATGGTCAGCGCCTGGGCGTTGCACTTTTCCGCCTAGCCCCCGCTGTCAAACCGCCGGGCCCCACTTCAAACTAACCGACTTGCAAAGGGCACAACATGGAAGCCAAACAATTTGATGTCGTGGTCGTGGGTGGCGGTCCTTCGGGCGCCACGGCCGCCGATGATCTGGCGCGCCTGGGCTGGAGCGTGCTGCTGCTGGACCGGCAGGGCCGCATCAAGCCCTGCGGTGGCGCTATTCCGCCGCGCCTGATCAAGGACTTCGAAATACCCGACCACCTGCTGGTGGCCAAAGTTAACTGCGCCCGCATGATTGCGCCGTCCGATAAAAAGGTCGACATGCACATCGAAAAAGGCTTTGTCGGCATGGTCAACCGCGACAGCTTTGATGAATGGCTGCGCGCACGTGCCGAGCAACATGGTGTCCGCCGTTGCCGCGCCCTTTTCGACAAAATCACCCGCGACGAAGACGGCGTAGCGAGGGTGCACTTCAATCATGTGGACAAAGACGGGCTGGGCGAGGCGGACAGCATCCGCGCACGCATCGTGGTGGCAGCGGATGGTGCCAAATCTGAAGTGGCACGTCAGACGATTGAGGGCAGCGAAAAGACCAAATACGTGTTCGCTTATCACGAGATCATCAGCGCCCCGGCGGGGGCTCCCGACTACGACCCCGAGCGTTGCGACGTCTATTACCAGGGGCCGATTTCGCCGGACTTTTATGGTTGGGTGTTTCCCCACGGCGACACCAT
>CANFNO010000477.1 GCA_947447845.1 Burkholderiales bacterium
AGCACGCTATCGGCCTCATCCACAATCACAAAGCACAGGCCACGCATCAAGAGACGTTTGCTGCGCGCGTGATCCAGGTGCAGACCCTCCAATTGCCGACGCATGCCTCGCACATCGCGCGACAGCATCAGGCGGTCTTTCAGGTAGTCAAACACCATCTGCTTGTTGGTGCCATAGCAAATGTCGCAGGCATAGGCATCGCGCCTGTCCTCTGGCGACATGCCTTCAGAAATAGTTCCCACCGAGATGCCCAGAAACTTGTAGATCGGGTTCATCCAGGCGGCATCGCGCAGCACCAGAAAATCATTCACCGTCACGATGTGCACCGGGATTCCGGCCAACGCGGCAGCACAGGCTGGCAGCGTGGCGGTCAAGGTCTTGCCCTCGCCGGTTTCCATTTCGGCAACTTTGCCTTCTAGCATCACCCGCCCGCCCAGCAGTTGCACATCAAACGGACGCAGGCCGAGCCGGCGCTCCGCCACTTCCCGCACCAGCGCAAAACAACGCGCCACCAGCACCTCCTGCAAGCCTTCGCTGTACAGGCGGCGGCGCAGATCGGGCAAGCGTTCCTTGAGTTGTTGGTCGGTCTGCTCTGCCAGGCCTTTGGCTTCGGTCTCGACCAGAGCCAGAAACTCTTTGTGGCCCGGAGTCCGGCCCGAAGCACGCTGGCGGATAAAACCGGCCAACCCGGTTGCGGTGCGATCCAGCCAGCTTTCACGCAGGTCTTCGCGCTCAGGGTAGGAACCCAGCGAGACACCAGGCCGAAGTGCCGCAGTGCTAGACATTGAACTGCCGCAGGAACAAGCGACGCAGCGCCCGATAAGCCTGCAGCCCCGCAGGCTCCAGGTCATGCTGGAAGCGCACATAGACGCGCGATCCGAGGTATTCCGAGTGCACCTCCTCAGGCAAGGTCAAATCGAGTTGGAACACCTGGCGCAGCGCAGTGACGCCCTGCTTGTCGCGCGGGTCCACCGCAATCGGTCCACCACCGGCGCTGCCCAACGCAGACGTGGGTAACTGGGTCGAAGCACCCGGCACCTCGCGCCGAATTTGCGCTGCGATGGGTCGCGCATCCCACCCGGCCAGCATCACTTCCACGCCGCGCGTCTTTTGACGAACCATCGCAATATCGTCCTGCAACAGTGCCACACGCACCGTTAGTTCGTGCGGGTGCACGACATAGCCAATAAGCTGCCCCTTGGTCAAAAAGCGACCCGGCAAGTCCACCGCATTGGGCACAATAAATCGGCCATCCGACGGGCTGCGGTAGGTCAGATCGGCTGAGCGCTCACGTGCACGCGCCAGGTTGGCACGAGCGGCCACCATCTCCTCACGCACCATCGCAGCCTGCACACGGTCCACCGAAATTAGTGCGTCGTACTTGGCTGCCAACTCGGTCAACTGGGCTGCATACACCGCAACGCGGGTGGCCTGAAACGGCTCTTCCGCTTGCAGCAGTGGCTGGCCGCGAAGCACTTCGCTATTAGCGGGTGCCAGCAACTTTGACACAAAGCCCTCAGTGCCGGAGCGCACTTGCGCCTCCTCGGGCACCCAGATCACGCCTTCTGTGCGGGTCCAACTCGGCACCGGCACGAAAAAGGTGATGAGGACGACGGCCAGCAGCAATACCAAACTGGTCGACAGGGCCCGCCCGCGCTGGCGACGCAAACTCTGGCTGCTAACCAGAAACGACAGGCTCTTGCCAATCGGCATGGCCAGTTGGGTGGCGACGGCCCAAATCGCCAACAGCACGCCCACCACAAAGAAGCGACTGGCAATAAACAGAATGATGATGAAGGAGATGAAAAGCCGGTACACAAACGACACCGTGCCGTAGAAAAACAACCAAAGGCGCTCGCCGGTGTACTTGGCCTGGCTTTGCGCATCGCGCACACCCAGCACGTAGCGCTGAAACAAATAACCAAGATATTGCGTTGAGCGCGAGCCGAGATTGGGCATTTCAATGGCATCGGCCAGAACGTAGTAGCCATCAAAGCGCAGCAAGGGGTTGCCGTTGAACAGAACCGTCGAAACACCGCAGATCAGCATCACGTTGTAGGCCACCGCACGCACCGCACCGGGTTCCACGGTCAACCAGACAAACAAGGCCAGCGCCCCCAGAAACAACTCCACCGCAATGCCTGCCGCACCCACCAACATGCGCTTGCGCTTGTCGCCAAAGCCCCAGGCTGAAGAAGCATCGACATAGGGCACGGGCGAAAACACCAGCAACATGATGCCCATTTCATGCACCTCACCGCCCCATCGCCGCGTGGCATAGGCGTGCCCCAGTTCGTGCAAAGATTTGACCACCGGATAAACAAACCACAGCAGCACCAGGTTCTGCGGGTCGAGCACACGCTCGGTAATGTTCTCTGTCAGATCAGTCCAATGGGATACGGCAAGCGCCGCACCGGCCCCCACCACGATCAGCCAAAGCAGCAAGCCAAACCAGCTAAACAGCGGCGCCACCCAGGGCATGGTGCGAACCAGAAAGCGGTCCGGATCGAACAGGGGAAAGCGCAGGGCCAGAGGCGTCCACAGGCGCTGCTTCAGGCGTTGGCGTTGATGCTGTTCGTAGCGCCGGAATATTTCCATACTGTCCGGCGGCACGTCGCAAAGCAAGGCATCCGCCGCATGCAGTTGCCCGAGTAAACGGATGGCTTCCTCCTGCGTAGGGCCGTCATCCCCGAGGTGTGCAGTAGTCGCATCCCAGAGTTGCTGAACTGTGCGCTCACCGTCCATCAGCCCAATGAAGTAATGCGCTGCGGGTGAGAACCGGTGGGAACGTTCGGCCACCTGGTCTTGCAACACAAACCAGACCTCACCACGAAACGATTGGCGCAAAATTTTGGCGTGCGCACGGATACGAGGCTTCAGACCCGCCACGCGGTACCACGAGGGACTGAACAGGGCGTCGCTCATTGCCGCGCCCCGTTCATGGCCACCACGACCAGATCCACATGCGCATCCAGTGCACCATCTTGTGCGTCCATATCCAGAACAATTTGCGCTGATCGATGTCGATCTTGCCCACGCCTTCCATGCCAGGGCGCAGCTTGTCGATGGCACCCGACGCTACCGCTTCCACGCGGAAGAAGTTGCGCCCTTGGTCCACCACCGATACCGGCGTAATTTTTTCGATCTGCAGCGTGATGCCTTCGTTAGGCATGCTGGTCAGCGCCAGACGGCCCTTCTGGCCCACCGTCACCCCATTGATATCGCGCTCGTCGACTTTCATGATCACACGGTAGGAGTCCAGCGGCGCCAATTCGAACAGCACGTTGCCACGCTCTACCGCAGCACCCAGTGATTGGCTGAGGTCGCCCTTCACCACCACGGCATCAAACGGCGCGACCAGGCGGGTGCGTGCAATCTGCTCCTCCACCAGAGCCGCTTGCGCACGAACTTGCCCGGATTGCGCCTCCAGAATGCCAGCGCGCGCCCGGTTACCTTCGGCAATCGCCTGGCGTCGCTCGCTCTCTTGCTGTGCGCTCTGGCTGATCAACTTTTGGCGCTCCAGACGCAGGTCGCGGTCATCCATCACCGCCAGCACAGTGCCGGCACGCACGATGTCGCCAGC
>CANFNO010000478.1 GCA_947447845.1 Burkholderiales bacterium
AAAGCCCGATGCGCCTCTTGCACATCTTCCAACTTAAACCGTTGGTCAATGCGAATCTTCACTGCACCCGACAGCACCACCGCAAACAAATCATCCGCCATCGCCTGCGTGCTCTCACGCGTCGCGATGTGGGTGAACAGGGTCTGGCGTGTCACATAAATCGAGCCCTTGGGTCCCAGGATGCCCGGTGAAAACGGTGCCACCGGGCCGGAGGCATTGCCAAAGCTGGCCAACAGGCCGAAGGGGCTGAGGCAGTCCAGCGACTTGTCCCAGGTGTCCTTGCCCACCGAGTCATACACCACCTTGACGCCCTTGCCACCGGTGATTTCTTTCACGCGCGCCTGGAAATCTTCGGTCGCGTAATTGATCACATGGGACGCGCCCAACTCTTTGGCCAATGCACATTTGGCGTCTGAGCCTGCGGTGCCAATCAATTGCAGGCCCAAAGCTTTGGCCCACTGGCATGCAATCAGGCCCACGCCACCGGCTGCGGCATGGAACAGAACAAAGTCACCGGCTTGCAAACCCCCTTGGGGCAAGGTGCGCTTGAGCAGGTACTGGGCAGTCAGGCCCTTGAGCATCATGGCCGCGCCGGTGTCGAAATCAATGCCATCAGGCAATTTGCAGACGCATTTGGCGGGCATGACGCGGACATCGCAATAGCTACCGGGTGGCTGGCTCGCATAGGCCGCACGATCACCCACCTGCAAGTGCGTTACACCCTCACCCACTGCTTCGATCACGCCCGAAGCTTCCATGCCCAATTGCATAGGAAGGTTCATGGGATACAAGCCGCTGCGCTGGTAGACGTCGATAAAGTTCAATCCCACCGCCTTATGGCGAATGCGGACTTCTCCGGGGCCGGGCTCGCCCACGGTGACCTGCACCAGAGTGAGCTGTTCGGGTCCGCCGTGCTGACTGATATGAATGGCTTTGGAGCTGAGTTGCGTCATAGGGTTCTCTTGAAGGGTCTCGGGTAATTTCGCCTGAAAGATCGCTAAATGTTCAGGGCTTGCGGGTCGCCATGGTGCCACGAAATGTCGGCTTTCGTGCAGTCGCCCGGGCAATGCCTTGTACAGTGCGCGACATGACCCAACGCCTGAGCACCCGTGCCATTGTTTACCTCGTAATTCCGCCTCTGCTGTGGGCTGGTAATGCGGTGGTGGGCCGCATGGTCGGCCCTCTGGTGTCACCCATGACGTTTAACTTGATGCGCTGGCTGCTGGCCTTTGTGATTCTGCTGAGCGTGGCCGGTCGCGTGCTGCGCCGTGACAGCCCTTTGTGGAGCCAGTGGCGGCGTTTTGCGGTGCTCGGGCTCCTGGGAACCAGTGGCTACAACGCCTTGAATTACCTGGCACTGCACACCTCCACCGCCATCAACGTCACGCTGGTTGGCGCCAGCACGCCAGTCTGGATGCTGCTGATTGGTCGCCTGTTCTTCCGCCAGACGATCAGCGCACGCCAAATGCTGGGTGCGCTTGTGTCGATCGTGGGTGTGTTGCTGGTACTCAGTCGTGGCGAGTGGGGAGTGCTGATGCAACTCGAGTTAGTGCCCGGAGACTTTTATGTTCTGGCGGCATCGATTGGCTGGGCAGTTTACAGCTGGATGCTGATGCACCCGACCCCGGAGTCGGCCAGCATTCGTGCCGAATGGACGACTTTTTTGGTGGCACAAGTGGCGTTCGGGCTGCTTTGGTCCACGCTATTTACCACCGGAGAATGGATGCTGACTCCAGCGCACGTTGACTGGGGATGGCCACTGGCAGCCGCGCTGGCCTATGTGGCGATTGGCCCGTCCATCGTCGCCTATGGCGCCTTTGGCGCTGGCATACAGCGCGCGGGGCCCCATGTGGCGGCGCACTTCATTAACCTCACACCGCTCTTTACGGCGCTGCTGTCAGCGATATTTCTGGGCGAGCCACCCAACATCTACCATGCCATGGCATTTGTGCTGATCGTCATGGGAATTGCGCTGTCACGCAAACCCTAAAAAACTCCGGGGTAGGCGCCACCATCGACCAGGATGTTTTGTCCATTGATGTAGCCCGCCTGCTGGCTACACAAAAACGCGCAGATGGCGCCAAATTCGGCCACGTTGCCAAAGCGTTGCGCCGGTATGCTCATTCGCCGCCGCTCCACCAGCAAGTCCAGGCGTTCGCCTGATCGGTCTGCAGCGGTCTGGTAATTGGATTTCAACCGGTCGGTGTCAAAGGTACCGGGCAGCAGGTTGTTCATCGTCACGCCATGGGCTGCCAGCGGACTGCGCGCAGCACCTGCCACAAAGCCGGTCAGGCCGCCGCGTGCGCCGCTAGAAAGGCCTAGCGAATCGATGGGCGCCTTCACCGCACTTGAGGTGATGTTGATGATGCGTCCGTAGCCACGCGCCGACATGCCATCGACCGTAGCCTTGATCAGTTCAAACGGGGTGAGCATATTGGCATCCAGCGCCTGGATCCAATGCTCGCGCCCCCAGTCGTGAAAGTCGCCCAGAGGCGGGCCGCCCGCATTGGTGACCACGATGTCAAAGTCGCGCAGCAGGGCAAACACCGCAGCCCGGCCCACTTCTGTCGTAATGTCCTGCGCGCAGAAGAGCACGGTGGCGCCGCTCTGATGGGCATCGACCGCAAGGTCTGCAGCGGCTTGCTCCAGAGCCAGACTGCCGCGTGCCACGATGAGCACATTCACCCCTTCTTGCACCAGCGCCTGCGCGCAGCCAAAGCCTAAGCCTTTGCTCGCGCCGCACACCAATGCCCACTTACCTTTTATACCCAAATCCATTACCGATTGCCCCTTACTTTGCCAAAGTATGTTTGGCCCGACTGCAGACAAAAACACCCAGCAAAACGAATGCTGTTCCCGCCACCACCCAGGGCGTGAAAGGCTCGCCCAACAGCAGCACGCCCATGGTGATGGTGGACATGGGGCCCACCATGCCCACCTGCGAGGCCAGGCCCGAACCGAGGCGCTCAATCGCCATCATCACCAGCAGCACCGGAATCACCGTGCAGCCAATGGCATTGAGCAACGACAGCCACACCACCTCAGGCGCAACCGCAAAGGCCACGCTGATGGGGCGCATCAAGACAAATTGCAGGATGCAGCAGACGCAGGCCACGCTGGTGGCCAGCCCCACCAGGCGCAGCGAGCCCAGGCGCATCACCAGTTCACCGCTATAGGACAGGTAGATGGCATAGCTCACGGCGCTCAGAAACACCAGCAACGCCCCCAACGTCACATCCGAACCGGTCAGATGCACCTCATGGCCAAACACCAACAACACGCCGCCATAGCTGATGGCCATGCCCAGCATCTGGTTACGGCTGATGGCCTTGCCGTACAGCGTGCGCCCGATCAGCAGCACCAGCGTCGGGTTGAGATACAGGATCAGGCGCTCCAGAGACGCACTGACATAGGCCAACCCGGCAAAGTCCAAAAAGCTTGCCAGGTAGTAGCCGGTGAAGCCCAGGCCTAGCACGCCAAGCTTGTCGGCACGCGTCAGCGCCACCGGCGCCACACCGAGGCGCGGCCTACTGGTCCACCAGGCAATGGCCAAAAAGAACGGCAGCGCAAACAGCATGCGCA
>CANFNO010000479.1 GCA_947447845.1 Burkholderiales bacterium
ACCAGAATGTCCTTTGCACGTTGGGCGCCAAACGAAGTTTTGGTGGCTTCGAGCGGGCTTTCGCCGTCCAGCATCGGGTGTGGTCGGCGCAGCCAGTTGGCGGCGTCTTCATCGGACTCAAACGTATCGCTGGCCATCTCGTCGAGTTCCAGCAGGCGCAGCACGCCTTCGGCCGAGTGCATGGGCAGCAACTGGTCTTTGGCGGCGCGCCGGTTGACGGTGGTGCGGTCCAGATCCAGATAGTCCACAACCTGGCCTTTGCCCACACCCAGGTAATCGCTTAAGGGGCCTATGGCTTTACTCGAGATGCCGTTCTTGACGATGCGGTAGGCACTGCTGCTGTTCAGACCCAACATCTTCCCGTGTGCCACGACGCGCACGGGGGAAGTGGCAGCCTTGGGCGCATCGACGATGTAGGTCCAGACCTGTTCACGGGCTTCGGCCCGGGTGACCAGAGGTGGGAGCATGGGCGGTGTTTCGATAAACATGGTGCAATTACATCACGTCGTCGAATCATTTGCAACAAACAACTGGGGATTGTTGGTTCGGTGTCAGGTATTTAGGCGGGTTGTGCCCAACTGCCGCGTGAGTCGCAACGACGCCAGCATGGCCAGCGTGCCAAAGATCACCAGCCCCGCGCCTTGTCCGGCCATGACCTGCACCGGGCCGTAATGGGAACCCCACCAGGCAAAGGGAATCGTGCCCAGCGTGGCACGCGCCCAGTTAAAGCCGGTGGACCACAGCGGGCGTCCCAGGTTGTTGAAGGCGGCATTCGCCACAAATAAGGCACCGGCAAAAAAGAAGCTGGCGCAGACCCAGGTGCAGAACGCATGCACCATTTCTGCAGCCACGCCTTCCAGTGAAAAGGCGCGAATCAGCGGTTCTTGCAGCAGGGCCAGCAGCAACCAGGCCGCACCCACAGCCAGCAGCATGAACCAAATGCTGGCGCGCATGGTCTCACGCACCCGCGCGAACTCCTTAGCCCCCAAGTTTTGCGACAGGATGGGACCGACCGCACCGCTGAGTGAATAGATGAGACCAAAGGCCACCGGCGTGACCCGGTCAATCGTCGCCTGCCCGGCCACGGCCGAGGCGCCAAACTGCGCCACGCTATGCGTCACAAAAGCAGCCCCTACCGGCGTGGCAAGATTGGTCAATACGGCGGGCCCGGCAATCGCAGTCAGCGCACGTGCGTCCTCGGCAAAGCGCGCTTTTTCAACGCGCCCCAACAGGTGGTGTACACGCCAAACGCCGTTCACTCCCAGCACCAGCATGACGCTGCGCGAGATCACCGAGACGATCGCCGCGCCATCCAGTCCCAAGCCAAAGACAAATATGAATAGCGGGTCCAGGCAGGCGGTGATGGCTGCTGCGCCCAGTGTCACCGTCATGGAGCGCCGCGCATCACCCACCGAGCGCAGCAGGGCAGAACTTGCCATGCCCAGCCCCAGCAGTGGCAACGAAGGCATGGTGACAGTGAGGTAGCGCTGCGCCAGACGTGCGACCTCGTCTTTTGCGCCCAATGCAATCAGCAGCGGATGCAAAAACAGCACCGTGACCACGCCAAGCACCGCCGTGACCGCCACCATGATCAGCAAGCTGTGCGTTGCCATGCGCCGGGCGTCCTGCAACTGGTTGGCGCCGATCAGGCGCGCCACGCAGGCCGTGGTGCCAATCATCATGCCGATGCAAATCGAGGTGTGAAAAAACGCCACCACCCCGGCAAAGCCAACGGCCGCCGCAATCGCCTTTTCACCCAGACGGGAGATGTAAAACAGATTGATCAGGTCTACCGCAAACACGGCCACCAAGCCGATAGCGCCGGTGCCCGCCATCACCAATACGTGGCGCATCAAAGAGCCGCTCAGAAAGCGCGCCGTACCTGCGCCAACCGGTGCCGGGTCGGCAGTGGCTGCTGTTTGGGAGTCGCTTTCGCAGGTTTGGGGTGTGGACATCAGGGCGGGAGTGTGTCACGGATTGACGCGTCGCGGCCAGCGGGGTCTTTCAGTCCAGGTGCTCGACACGCAGTAGCGTGGGCGCGTCCAGCGCATTGGGAAATTCTTGCAGAAGTTGTACAGGCCGCAGCATTGCAGCGTGCTGAACCGGCAGCGTGAGCACGGTGAATACCCGGCGAGCCGCGTCTTGGTGGTGCGGCAACAGCGCGTGAGACTGCACATCCACACCGGCTTGCGCCAGGCAGTGCAAGACATCCCGCATCATCCCGGATTCCACCATTTCGCTCGTCGGCAAGTCAAGGCGCAGGTAGTAACTGCTCACCACCTTGGCGATTGGCAGCACCGGCAAATCGACCAAGTCCTGGCTTTGAAAGGCCAGGTGCGGCACCCGCTGACGTGCGCTTGTATCAAAGGCCCGTGCCACGTCCACCAGGTCGGCAATCACTGCTGAAGCGGTTTCTTCCGAACCCGCCCCGGCCCCGTAATGCAGCGTGATACCGGTCGCGTCGCTCTTTACCATCACCGCGTTCATGGAGCCATCGACCGACGCCATCAAGTGATCGCTTGGCAGAAGAGCAGGATGCACGCGCAACTCTAGACCTGCTTCCGTGCGCCTGGCAATGCCCAGCAATTTGATGCGGTAGCCCAATTGTTCGGCGTAGGCCATGTCGGCGGCTTGCAGGTCGGCAATGCCTTGCGTGTGCACCTGCGCAAATTGCAATGGGGTGCCAAACGCGTTGGCCGCCAGCAGGCAGAGTTTGTGTGCCGCGTCGATCCCGTCCACGTCAAAGCTTGGGTCGGCCTCCGCATAGCCCATGCGTTGCGCATCGGCCAGCGCAGCGTCAAAAGATAGTCCTTTGCTGCACATCTCCGAGAGGATGAAATTGCTGGTGCCGTTGATGATGCCCGCCAGCCATTCGATGCGATTGGCCACCAGCCCTTCGCGCAACGCCTTGATGATGGGAATGCTTACTGCCACAGCGCCTTCGTAGGCGACGATCACGCCTTTCGCTTCGGCTGCAGCAAATATTTCGGCACCGTGTTCGGCCAGCAAAGCCTTGTTAGCCGTGACCACATGCTTGCCGTGGTCGATGGCCTGCAACACCAGCGCCCTGGCCAGCGTGACACCACCGATGACCTCCACCACGATGTCGATATCCGGATGGGTGACGACCGAAAACGGGTCGGTGGTCAGCGTGACTTCGCTGCCGACGATGGCGGCCGCGCGGGCCAGATCGCGCACCGCAACCTGGGTGATAACAAGGTGTCTGCCCGCGCGCGCCACGATCAGCGACTGGTTACGCGTCAGCACGCGGTAGGTGCCTGCACCCACCGTGCCCAGGCCGAGCAGGCCCACGCGCAAAGGCCTTTTCACTGGGCAGCTAGAGCGTATTCAGCCGCCGCAATCGCATGCAGCGCGGTGGTGTCAAACAGCGGGACCGTGGCATCCTCAGCAGCCACCAAAAGCGTGATTTCGGTGCAACCCAGAATGATGGCCTGTGCGCCCTGTTCGACCAGCGTGGCCATGATGCGGCGGTAATGCGCGCGCGAACTGTCCACGATTTGCCCGAGGCACAGCTCTTCAAAAATGATGCGGTGCACGGTGTCGCGGTCCTCCTGGTC
>CANFNO010000480.1 GCA_947447845.1 Burkholderiales bacterium
GCTGCGACTGTGCCTGCAATTGCAGCGCAGCCTGTTGGGATGCGAACAGCGAACGCTGTGCGTCCAACACTTCCAGGTAGCTGCTGGCACCATTTTTATAGCGCAGTTCCGTCAAACGGGCACGCTCGGCTTCCGCTGCGGTTTGCGCCTGCTGCGCCTGCATCTGCTCACCCAAAGTCGCACGCCCGGCGAGCGCATCAGCCACTTCACGGAACGCGGATTGAATGGCTTTTTCGTATTGCGCCACCGCCACATCGCGTGACACTTTGGCGACAGCCAGGTTGGCCTGATTGCGTCCTGCATCAAAGATCGGCAGCAGCAGTTGTGGCGCAATGCTCCAGCCAAATGTGCCATCGCTAAACAGGTTTGCCAACTCACTGCTCACGCTACCGGCATTGGCGGTGAGCAATATCTTGGGGAAGAAGGCGGCACGTGCGGCTCCGATGTTGGCATTGGCAGCCAACAGTTGCTGCTCGGCCTGCACCACATCGGGCCTGCGCAGCAACACGTCAGACGACAGACCCACCGGCAACTCCTGCAGTTGCACCGGTACTTGCGTGTCGGCGGCAGTCAGTTCAAGCGGCGCGGTCTGGCCCAGCAGGAGATTGAGCGCGTTTACGTCCAGCATGCGTTGGCGGGTGCTTTGCGCAACGCTCACGCGTGCCGACTCGAGCAAGGACTTTGCCTGACTCAAATCGAGCTGCGAGCTGGCGCCCTTATCAAAGCGCAGTTGAATCAGCCGTGTGGAATCTTCACGGGTGGCCAGTGTCTGCTGCGCCAAATCCAGCAGCGCACTATCCGCCTGCAAGGCAAAGTAGCTGTTTGCCACGGCACCGATCAGACTGATCTGTACCGCCTTGCTGGCTTCGGTGCTAGCCAGGTATTGGGCAAAGGCCACATCGCTTTGGCTGCGTAGTCGGTCAAACAAGTCAATCTCGTAGGAGGTAACCAACACGCCCGCGCTGATGCTGGTGGTGACCGCACCGTTGGCCACTGCGCCGCGCGTCAGACCGAGTCCGGCATTGACGGTGGGCCAGCGGTCGGCGCTGCGAGCGTCCACAAAGGCACGCGCCTGCTGCACATTCAGCAGGGCCACGCGCAGGTCGCGGTTGTTGTCCAGCGCAATGTGGATCAGCTTTTGCAGGCGTGCATCGGCAAAGAAAGTTTGCCAGGGCAGATCGGCCACTGCCGGTCCGGCCGCAGCCTTGCTTCCCGCCACAAATTCTGCGGGCACCGGTGAGGCCGGACGCTGGTACTCCGGCGCCATGGCGCCACAGGCCACCAAAGACGCCACCATTGTGGTGAGCGCTGCGCGCTTGAAAATAGTTGCGGTGCTCATTGCAAATTCTCCGGATCCACGGCGACAGGAGCGGCCAGTTCGCCCTCCTGCTTTTCATGCGCATACATGCGGCGCTGTCGCTCGCTGCCCTTGAAGATGCGGCGCACCACGACGAAGAAAATCGGCGTGAAGAAAACCGACAAGGCGGTTGCAGAAATCATGCCGCCCATCACACCGGTACCGATGGCGCGCTGACTGGCCGAGCCCGCGCCACTAGCCAACACCAGCGGCAGCACGCCCAGGATAAAGGCCATCGAGGTCATCAAAATGGGGCGGAAACGCAGGTGCACAGCCTTCAGCACTGCATCCACCAGGCCCATGCCCTGGGCCACCAGATCTTTGGCAAACTCGATGATCAGCACCGCGTTCTTGGCCGACAGACCGATGATGGTGATCAGTCCAACCTTGAAGTAGATGTCGTTTTCCAGCCCGCGCAAATGCGCTGCAACGGTTACGCCCAGCACGCCCAGGGGCACCACCAGAATCACGGCAAAGGGAATCGACCAGCTTTCATACAACGCAGCCAGGCACAAGAACACAGCCAGTAGCGAGAAGGCAAACAGCACGGTAGCGGTAGAGCCAGACAGCTTTTCTTCATAGGTCTGACCGGTCCACTCAAAGGCAAAGCCACTCGGCAGCTGGGACGCCAAACGCTCCATCTCGGCAATCGCGGTACCGGTACTGCTTCCGGGAGCAGGCTCGCCGGAAATCCGCATCGTCGGGAAACCGTTGTAGCGAATGGTCTGCATCGGCCCGGTAATCCACTCGGTGTGCGCAAAGGCGGAGAAAGGTACGGACTGGCCCGCGCTATTGAGCACGTTCAGGCGCAGCAAGTCATCGGCCTGCATGCGCACCGGCGCATCGGCCTGCACCACCACGCGTTGCAGACGCCCTGCATTGGGGAAGTCGTTCACGTAGGACGAACCCAGCGCGGTAGAAATGGCGGTGTTGATGGAGGTGAAGTTCACACCCAGCGCGCTGGCCTTGTCGCGGTCGATGTTGAGCTGCAATTGCGAAGCGTCTTCCAGTCCGTCCGGTCGCACGGCGGTGAGCACCTTGCTTTGAGCGGCCATGCCCAGCAACTGGTTGCGTGCGGCCAGCAATGCATCGTGGCCCATGCCACCGCGATCCTGCAAGCGGAAGGCAAAGCCGTTGGATCGGCCCAACTCGGGGATGGGGGGTGGCGACAGCGGGAAGATAAACGCATCGCGAATGCCCATCAAGCCACCAAAGGCGCGCCCGGCCAATGTCTTGGCTGAGTGCTCAAAGCCTGCACGCTCCTTCCAGTCTTTCAAGGCCACAAAGGCAAATCCGGCGTTCTGACCAGTGCCACCAAAGCTGAACCCCAGCACGCTCACCATATTGGCCACTTCTGGCTGCTTGAGCATGAACTGCTCCACCTGGGTCATGACATTGCGCGTGCGGTCTACCGTGGCGCCAGGCGGCAACTGCACGTTCACCAAAATCGTGCCCTGGTCTTCATTGGGCAGGAAAGAGGTGGGTAAGCGCCCGAACAGGATCACCACGCAGGCAATGATGACCGCGTAAATCACCAGGAAACGGCCTGTGCGTTTGAGTATTCGCGCCACCAGATTTTCGTAGCCATGGGTGGTGGCGGTAAATCCGCGGTTGAACCAACCGAAGAAGCCGCTCTTGGCATGGTGGTGCCCGGCTTCCACCGGCTTGAGAATGGATGCGCACAGCGCCGGAGTGAAGGACAGCGCCATAAAGGCCGAGAACAAAATCGAGCTCAGCATCACCACCGCAAACTGGCGATAGATGTTGCCCACCGAGCCGCTGAAAAACAGCAGCGGCACAAACACCGACACCAGCACCACGGTAACGCCGATGATGGCGCCCGAGATCTGACCCATGGCCTTGCGCGTGGCCATCAGCGGGTGCAGACCCTCGGTGCTCATGATGCGCTCGACGTTTTCCACCACCACGATGGCATCGTCCACCACGATGCCGATCACCAGCACCATGCCAAACATGGTCAGCACATTGATGGAGTAACCCAAGGCCAGCAGCGTGGCAAAGGTGCCCATCAGCGTAATCGGCACCACCAGTGTCGGGATGATGGTGTAGCGGATGTTCTGCATGAACAGGAACATCACCAGGAACACCAGCACCACGGCTTCCAGCAGAGTCTCCACCACCTGACGGATGGAGATTTCCACAAACTTGGAGCTGTCGTAGGGGATGGTGGCCTTCACGCCAGGCGGGAAGAACTTGGACA
>CANFNO010000481.1 GCA_947447845.1 Burkholderiales bacterium
ACGGCGGCACCGGTTTGGGCCTGGCAATCTGCAAACAGCTAGCCACGCTGATGCAGGGCGAGGTGGGCGTGCAAAGTGTGCTCGGCCAGGGCAGCACGTTCTGGTTCAGTGCCCGCCTGGGCATCAGCCATTCGCATGCGGTGGCAATTGCGCATGCGCAGCAACTTGCTGCACCCGATGCCAGCGCAATCCAGGCACTGCAGGGTGCGCGTATTCTGCTGGTGGAAGATAACGAACTCAACCGCGAAGTGGCAGGTGAGTTGCTCAGTGATGTCGGTGTACGGTTGGATACGGCCAGCAACGGTCAAATGGCCCTGCAACGGCTGCAGGAGCAGGCCTACGATCTGATCTTGATGGATATGCAAATGCCTGTCATGGACGGCCTCACCGCCACCCGCCTGCTGCGTGCGCAAACCAGGTTTGCCGAATTGCCCGTGATTGCCATGACCGCCAACGCCATGGAAAGTGATCGCCAGGCCTGCCTGCAGGCCGGCATGAATGACCACCTATCCAAACCGATTGAACCTGATCAGCTGTTTGCGATGCTGTTGCGTTGGTTGCGTCCAGCGGCGGTGGTCCCGGCAAGCGCGCCTTCAGGCGCATCTGTGTCTGGCAATGGCCTGCCAGTCATTGAAGGTCTGGATGTGGTCACCGGTTTGCGTCTGGTTCGTGGCAAGAAAGACTTTTATCTGTCGATGTTGCGCAAATATGCTGCGGGCCAGGCGGGTACTGTGGCGGCTATTCGTGAAGACCTTCAAAAGGGTTTGTTTGCCGAGGCACAAAGGCGGGCCCACAACTTGAAGAGCCTTTCTGGCAGCATTGCCATTGCGCCGGTTTCCCGTCTGGCCGCTGAGTTGGAGGCGCAACTCCGTAGTGGGGCTAACGCAGATGCATTGGAACCGGCATTGCAAGCTCTTGATGCGCGGCTCGGGCTCTTTTTGCAGGAATTGACACAGCATTTGGTGCGCTCCAGTGGATCTGCCGAAGCGGCCCCCATGCCCTCCCCGGAGCTTGTTCGTCGCGTGTGCAATACGCTCGCTGCGTTACTGAAGGATGACAACTTGGATGCTGTCGCATGGCTGGCCGAGCACGCTACGCTGCTGGAGCAGGCTCTGGGTGCGCACTATGCACCCCTGGCCGATGCGGTGCGGCTCTTTAACTGCGAACAAGCGCTTTTGCGTCTTAGAAATGCGGCACAATCAATTGGAATAGCCATGTCCAACGACCCAGGAACCTCTTGATGCGCCCAGGCCCGCCTGAAAAGCCCACAATTCTGGTGATTGACGATACGCCCGAGAACCTGTCGTTGATGCAGTTTTTGCTGCATGACCTGTATCTGCTCAAGGGCGCTAACAATGGCGAGCGCGGGCTGGAAATCGCCCAGGCTGACCCCACCCCGGATCTGATTTTGCTCGACGTCATGATGCCGGGCATGGATGGCCATGAGGTATGCAGACGGCTAAAAGGCAATCCCAAAACCGCAGATATTCCGGTCATTTTTCTGACCGCCCGCAGCGAGCGCGAAGACGAGGAACTGGGCTTTGAACTCGGCGCGGTGGACTACATCACCAAACCCATCAGCCCGTCCATCTGCAAGGCCCGTCTGCGCACCCACCTGGCGCTCAAGGCCACCAGCGACATGTTGCGCGACAAGAACGTGTTTCTGGAAACCGAAGTGGCCAACCGCACGCGTGAGGTCAACGCCATTCAGGACGTGACCATTCTGGCCATGGCCTCGCTGGCTGAAACACGTGACTCCGATACCGGCAACCATATCCGGCGCACCCAGCACTATGTGCGTGCGTTGGCCTGGAAGTTGTCCTCGCATGCGCGCTTTCGCGATTACCTAAGCGTGGCCACCATCACCATGCTGTACAAGTCGGCGCCACTGCATGACATCGGCAAGGTCGGCATACCGGATCGCATCCTGCTCAAAAAGGGACGCTTGACGCCCGAAGAGTTCGAGGTCATGAAGACCCACACCACGCTGGGACGCGATGCCATTGCGCACGCGGAGGCGGCCCTCGGCCTGGAAGTGGCCTTCCTCACCATGGCCAAAGAAATCGCCTACTCGCACCAGGAGAAGTGGGACGGTTCGGGGTATCCCGAAGGCCTGACCGGAGAACGCATTCCCATCCCGGCGCGCCTGATGGCGGTGGCCGACGTGTACGACGCGTTGATCAGCCGACGCATCTACAAAGAACCCATGCCCCATGCAGACGCGGTGGAGATCATCAAATTGGCCAGTGGCCAGCACTTTGATCCTGACGTCGTGGAGGCTTTTCTGCAAATACACCAACAGTTTTATGCCATCGCGCTGACCTATGTGGACAGCGATACCGACTTGCAACGCAAGGAAGAGTACTTAAACATTAGCCTGGAGACACCGCATGAATAACGACAAGAGCAATCTTTCCCCCGCTGAATATGCCCTGCGCGAAGCGGCCCGCGAATACCACCGCAGCCCCACGCGCGGCAAGATTTCGGTCAACGCCACCAAGCCGCTGTCCAACCAGCGCGATCTGTCTTTGGCCTATTCGCCTGGTGTGGCCTATCCTTGTCTGGACATTCAGGCCGATCCCAGCCTGGCGTATGAGTACACCTCGCGCGGCAATCTGGTTGGCGTGATTACCAACGGCACCGCGGTACTCGGCCTGGGCGATATCGGCCCGCTGGCGGGTAAGCCGGTAATGGAGGGCAAGGGCTGCCTGTTCAAGAAGTTTGCCGGTATCGACGTCTTTGACATCGAACTGGCCGAGCGCGACCCCGACAAACTGGTCGAGATCATCGCTTCCATGGAGCCCACGCTGGGCGGCATCAACCTGGAAGACATCAAGGCACCCGAGTGCTTCTACATCGAAGAAAAACTGCGCGAGCGTCTGAACATTCCCGTATTCCACGACGACCAGCACGGCACCGCCATCATCTCCAGTGCGGCCCTGTTGAATGGTCTGGAACTGGTAGGCAAGGATATTTCGAAGGTCAAGGTCGCCGTGTCCGGTGCCGGTGCCGCCGCCCTGGCCTGTCTGGATGTGATGGTGGGGCTGGGTATCAGGCGCGAGAACGTATTTGTGTGCGATTCCAAGGGCGTGATCTATGAAGGCCGCCCCGGTGGCTATGACGTCTCCAAGCAGCGCGTGGCGCAAAAGACAGATGCGCGCACCTTAGCCGATGTGGTCAATGGCGCCGACGTGTTTTTGGGTTGCTCCACTGCGGGTGTGCTGACGCAATCCATGGTCAAAACCATGGCTGACAAGCCCATCATCCTGGCGCTGGCCAACCCCGAGCCCGAGATCCGGCCCGAGCTAGCCAAGGCCGTGCGACCCGACTGCATCATCGCCACCGGCCGCTCGGATTACCCGAATCAGGTCAACAACGTTCTGTGCTTCCCCTACATCTTCCGCGGCGCGCTCGACTGCGGCGCCACCAAGATCACCGAGGCCATGAAGCTGGCCTGCGTGCGCCAGATTGCCTATTTGGCCAAGGCAGATATCAGCGAAGAAGTGGCCACCGCCTATGCCGGCAAAGAGCTGGTGTTCGGTTCGGATTACCTGATCCCCACACCCTTTGAC
>CANFNO010000482.1 GCA_947447845.1 Burkholderiales bacterium
ATGGCCTTACTATCCATTCTTTGCTACCCCGACCCGAAGTTACACAAAGTTGCCAAACCCGTGGCTGCTGTGGACGCGAGCATCCAGAAACTGGTGTCCGACATGCTGGAGACCATGTATGAGGCCAAGGGCATAGGCCTTGCGGCCACCCAGGTCGATGTGCACCAACGCGTCATCGTGATTGACACCTCGGAAGAGCGCAACCAACCTTTGGTGCTGATCAATCCGGAAATCACCTGGAGGAGCGAGGGCACCCATCTGAATGAAGAGGGGTGTCTTTCGGTGCCAGGTATTTACGACGGTGTGGTGCGCCATGACGCGGTGCACGTCACGGCCCTCGATGAAACGGGTAACAGCCGCAAAATCGAAGCCGAGGAGATTCTGGCCGTCTGTATCCAGCATGAGATGGACCATCTGCTCGGTAAAGTGTTTGTCGAATATTTGTCGCCGCTCAAGCGCAACCGCATCAAGACCAAAATGCTCAAGCTGCAACGCGAGGAGGAGCGTTGAAGCCACTGGCGGAAAAACCGCTCAAGGTAATTTTTGCCGGGACACCGGAATTTGCCCGCGTGGCACTGGAGCGCATCCATGGCGCCGGCGCACAAATCGTGTTGGTGATGAGTCAGCCGGATCGACCGGCCGGGCGCGGCATGAAGCTCCAAGCCTCCAGCGTAAAACAATATGCCCTGCAGCACAACATGCCGGTGGCACAACCCCAGGGTTTGCGCCTTGACGGTAAATATGCTGCTGATGCAGCCGCAGCGCGTGAATCCATCCTGGCAGCGGACGCTGATGTCATGGTGGTGGCGGCTTACGGCCTGATCTTGCCGCAGTGGGTACTGGCTGCGATGGAAGCGCCGCGCGCTGATGGCAGCAAGCGTCTGGGCTGTCTGAATATCCATGGCTCACTGCTACCACGTTGGCGTGGTGCCGCGCCGATTCACCGGGCTATCGAGGCTGGCGATACCCAAACGGGGGTCACCATCATGCAAATGGACGTGGGGTTGGACACCGGTGACATGCTGTTGCAACAGGCGTTACCGATAGCTGCCCAAGACACGACGGCATCGCTGCATGACAAAGTGGCAGCACTTGGAGCTGACTTGGTGGTGCAGGCGCTGGCGCTGGCGACTCAAGGCGGGCTATCGGCCCGCAAGCAACCCGCAGAGGGTGTGAATTACGCCCACAAGATCGAAAAGCATGAGGCTGCCATCCACTGGACAGAGGACGCCGCGTCCATTTGCCGCCGGGTGCGCGCCTTTAATCCGTTCCCTGGTGCCAGCGCGGTGCTGAATGGCGAAACCATAAAGGTCTGGCGCGCTGAAACAGGCACGTTGGGCGCAACGGAGCTGCCAGGAACTGTGTTGGCTGCGGACGCCAGCGGCATAGCGGTGGCTGCCCAAGGTTCAAGCGTGCTGCTACAGGAGTTGCAACGCCCCGGCGGCAAGCGCTTGTCAGCAGCAGACTTTTTGCGGGGTTTTGAAGTGCAAGCCGGCATGCAGTTTGACTTGACTGCGCCATCCCGCGACACAGCGGGCCCTTGATGGCCACTTTGCGCGCGCTCATTCGCCATCCCGAATTTCGCCTGGGTTTTTTAGAAATGGCCGCTGTGGCGCCGGGGATCGCTGCCTGGGGCCTGATGACGGGTGTGGCCATGGTCAAGTCCGGCATGGGTACGGTGGAGGCACTGTTCATGGCGGCCACCGTATTCGCTGGCAGTGCCCAATTGGCGGCCATCCCGCTGATGTTGGCCGGGGCGCCGGTGTGGGTGATATTGGCTACCGCGTTTTGCGTCAATTTGCGTTTTGTGGTGTTCAGCGCGCACATGCGGCAATACGTGATGCATCTGGGCCTGCGACTGCGACTGCTCACCGGTTACCTCACCGGGGATCTGACGTATGTACTGTTTATCAAGCAGCATCCGCAACCGGCCACTGACGAGGCGGGTCGTATCGGGCAAATCGCCTACTTGCTTGGCAATGGCAGCATCAATTGGTTTAGTTGGACCAGCAGCAGCTTGTTGGGCGTGATCCTTGCCAATTTCATCCCGACTAGTTGGGGTCTGGGCTTTGCCGGCATTCTGGCGCTGGTGGGAATGACATGCTCGCTGGCCTCCAGCCGCCTGCGCTGGGTTGCGGGTGGCGTGGCGGCCTGCGCCGGGGTGGCGGCCTTTGCGCTGCCCATGAAGTTGAACATTTTGGTGGCCATCGCGGCGGCCGTGGCGCTTTGTTTGCTGCTGGAAAAAACACCTTGGGGTGGTGCACCCCGGCCTCAGGCGGTGCGCTGATATGCCAGACATGTTCAGTGGTGAAGTCAACCTGGTCCATATGGTGACGATCGCTGCGCTGGCCTGCGTCTCGGTGCTGGCGCGTTGCCTATTTTTCCTCTCCAGCAGCGAGTGGACGCTGCCCGACTGGGCCCAGCGCGGGCTGCGCTATGCGCCCATGGCGGCCCTGTGTGCCGTGATAGCGCCAGAAGTGGTGATGAGCCAGGGCCACTTGATACACGACCTGCAAGACGCGCGGCTTTACGGCGTGGCCGCGGCGATGGCTTTCTTCTTTGTGCGTCGCGGCGCAGGGCAAGTGGTGCTGGGTGCCATCGTCTGCGGCATGGCGGTGTACTTGCCGCTGCATATCGGGCTGGGTTGGTAATTTAGCTGCGGGTTACGAACCCAACTTGATCGGCATCAGCGTTATGGGGCAGTGTCGGCTCCTACAATCCGAATTACTCTTTTGCTCTTCCAACCAAGGTGATCCCATGAACGTTATCCGCTTTTCTGATTTGTGCGCCCAAGGCAAAGTTACTGGCAAACGCGTGTTCATCCGCGCCGACCTGAATGTGCCGCAAGATGACGCGGGCAACATCACCGAAGACACCCGTATCCGTGCCAGCGTGCCGTGCATCGAGATGGCCCTAAAGGCCGGTGCGGCAGTCATGGTTACCTCGCACCTGGGCCGCCCAACGGAAGGCGCCTTTACACCCGAAGACTCTCTGGCTCCCGTGGCGCGCCGCATGGGCGAACTGATGGGCCGTGAAATTCCGGTCATTGCCAATTGGGTGGATGGCGTGAGCGTGGCCCCCGGTCAATTGGTCATGTTGGAAAATTGTCGCGTCAACAAGGGCGAAAAGAAGAACAACGAAGAACTCGCAAAAAAGATGGCCGCCCTGTGCGACATCTTTGTGCACGATGCCTTTGGCACCGCCCACCGCGCCGAGGCCAGCACCTACGGCATTGCCCAGTTTGCCCCCATCGCTTGTGCCGGCCCGTTGCTGGCGGCTGAGATGGACGCCATCTCCAAGGCCCTGTTGGCGCCCAAGCGCCCGCTGGTGGCCATCGTGGCCGGCTCTAAAGTTTCCACCAAACTCACCATCCTGAAGAGCCTGGCCGCCAATGTCGACCAGTTGATTGTGGGCGGCGGTATTGCCAACACCTTCATGCTGGCGGCTGGCCTCAAGATTGGCAAGAGCCTGGCCGAGCCGGACTTGCTGGACCAAGCCGTGGCGGTGATCGAAGCCATGCGCGCCCGCGGCGCTGCAGTTCCTATTCCTACCGACGTAGTGACCGCCAA
>CANFNO010000483.1 GCA_947447845.1 Burkholderiales bacterium
CGCTGCTGGGAATAGACTGGTTGCACAGCAGCACCATGTCGCAGCCCGCTTGCAAGGCTTCGACAGCGGCCTGGGTATAACTCAGTTGCTTGCCATCAAGCACGCGCGCACCGGCCATTGACAAGTCGTCGCTGAATATGGCACCGGTAAAGCCCATTTGGCCACGCAGAATATCGTTCAGCCACTTGCTGGAAAAGCCCGCCGGACGGCTATCGACCTTGGGGTAGATAACGTGTGCCGGCATCACGCTGCACATGCTGGTACTGAGCCAGCGGTACGGCGCGGCATCATCCTGCAAGATGGTCTTCTGACTGCGGCGGTCAATGGGTATGTCGGTGTGTGAATCGGCCTTGACAAACCCGTGGCCCGGGAAGTGCTTGCCGCAGTTGGCCATGCCACTTTGCAGCAGTCCCTGCATCAGGCTCTTGGCCAAGAGGGTCACAACGCGTGGATCACGCCCAAAGGCACGGTCGCCGATGACGCCACTGGCGCCATAGTCCAGGTCCAGCACCGGGGTAAAGCTCAAATCTACACCGCAGGCGCGCAACTCGGCACCCAGCACATAGCCGCAGGCAGTGGCTGCGTTGGTGGCATCGAGCGGACCTGCCTTGATCTTTGCTTGAGGCTCTGCGAGCCACATCTCACCCAGGGCGCGCATGGGTGGCAGATGGGTAAACCCATCGGTCTTAAAGCGCTGCACCCTACCGCCTTCGTGGTCCACGCTGATCAACAGATCGGGGCGCAGCTTCTTGATGCTGCGGCACAGCGCATTAAGTTGTTGGCGATCCTGCCAGTTGCGGGCAAAAAGGATCAAACCGCCCACTAGGGGGTGCTTCAAGCGCTCCCGGTCCACTTTGCTCAGGGTAAGTCCGGCGATGTCAATGATCAGAGGGGCGTGCAAGGTCATAGCTCGTAATGCTTGATTGAAATGGATCTATTCATTGGTGGCGGATGGGTTGCCTGTTTCCACTACGCAAAAACTAACGGCGTAATCGGTTTCATCGGTGACGCTGATATGGGCTTGCAGACTGCGCGCTTCAAACCATACCTTCAGCACACCATGCAGCACGATCACCGGCTTGCCACTGCGCTCATTGGCAATCTCGCACAGTTTCCAGGTCATGGGCATGCGCATACCCACGCCAATGGCCTTGCTAAAGGCCTCCTTGGCGCTAAAGCGCGTGGCCAGGTAACGCACACCACGTTCCGGCCAACGCGCGCTGCGCGCCTTCCAGGCCTTGAATTCGCCTTCGCTCAGCACTTTGGCGGCAAAACGCTCGCCATGGCGCGCCAGGCTTTCTCGGATGCGGCGCACGTCACAGATGTCGGTGCCGATGCCGTAAATCATGCTGGGACAGCCCCCACGCTTGCCGCAACGCGTGCTGCGCTGCCCCCCAAGGGGGCCTTCGCGGCTTGGGACGGCCCGGCGCCGCTCAACGCCCCCACGCTTGCCGCAACGCGTGCTGCGCTGCCCCCCAAGGGGGCCTTCGCGGCTTGGGACGGCCCGGCGCCGCTCAAGACTTCGTCCTCAAACACTCCAGATAGGCCTTCACCGTGGACACGTAGCCCAGTTCAAGGGCATCAGCAATCAAAGCGTGACCGATGGAAACTTCGCTGACCCCGGGTACCTGCTGCACGAATGCAGCCAGGTTATCGCGGTTCAGGTCATGCCCGGCGTTGACACCCAGTCCGACGTCCAGAGCGGCCTGTGCGGCAGCTGCAAAGCGCTCCAATTGAGCGCCCTGCTCCGGCGTGCCCCAGGCCGCGGCATAGGGCTCGGTATAGAGTTCGACGCGATCCGCGCCCACATCTTTAGCCGCTTGCATGGCGCTAGGCTCGGCGTCCATGAACAGGCTCACGCGCAGACCCAATCCGTGCGCCTGTGCAATCAGTGGACGCAGGCGCTCGGCGTCTGTGGGAAAGCTCCAGCCGTGATCGCTTGTGAACTGGCCCTCGCCATCCGGCACAAAAGTCACTTGGTGTACCGGCAAGTGGCGCGCACGCAGATCAGCCACGCAGTCCATCAAGTTATGAAAAGGATTGCCCTCGACATTGAATTCGCGCTCCGGCCAATCCTTGAGAAGTTCAGCCAAGTCAATCACATCCTGCGCGCGAATATGGCGTGCATCGGGTCGCGGATGCACCGTGATTCCGGCGGCGCCAGCTTCCAAGCACAGAGTGGCGGCGCGTGTAATGCTAGGGATGCCCAGATGGCGCGTATTGCGCACCAATGCCACCTTGTTCAGGTTGACGGATAGATTGGTAGTGCCGGATTTCATAGTGTTTGTATGTCCATCATCATTTGCCGGGTGCGCAGTGTCTTGACACCGCAATGGTAGTGCAGCAACTGACGCAGCTGGGGTTTGAGCTCTGACATCATCTCTGCGCAAGCCCGCAGTGTGGTGGTAAACGGTGCGTCATTCTGCACAGCCGCCTGCAGGCGTATCCATTGCTCCCCACTCAATGCGCCGCGTTCCTCGTCCTGCGCCTGGCGCAGGCCACCCTCAGGCACGAGGATGTAGCGGGTAGAGTCTTCCAATCCGCCCAAGGTCATGGTTTGTTGGTCGAGCTGCGGCAGAAAGCCAATTTCGCGCAGGAGCAGCAGTTCCCAAGTGCGCAAGGCAGCTTGCAGCACCTCGCCATGTTCACTGGCAATGATTTGCACCACGCGGGCATAAATGTCAAACAAATGGGGATGTGGGTCGTCACGCGCAAGCAGAGTCAGCAGCAGTTCGTTGAGGTAGTAGCCAGAGAGAAGCGCGTCCCCCGTGGGCATGACATGACCGCCTTGCCATTCGGCGCTCTTCAGCGAGCGAATTTCAGCGTCGCCGCCAAAGGCCAGGTGCAGCGGCTGCATGGGCAGCAGGATAGGCCGGAAGCTTGATGAGGGGCGTTTAGCCCCCTTGGCCACCAGCGCAATGCGTCCGTGGTTGCGCGTAAACACCTCCAGAATCAGGCTCGACTCGCTCCAGTCGTAGCGATGGAGGACGAATGCAGGCTCGTCGGAAAATCGCTTACTCGTAGCCAAAACTGCGCACCCGCGCGGCGTCGTCGGCCCAGCCGGAACGTACCTTCACCCAGAGTTCGAGGAATACTTTGGCATCGGCGAGTTTTTCCAGTTCGACACGGGTTTCCATGCCGATGCGCTTGATGCGCTCGCCCTTGTCGCCAATCACCATCGCCTTGTGGCCATCGCGCTCAACCACGATGGTGGCGGCGATGCGCAGCAGTCGCTTCTGGCCTTTGCGCGCCGGTGGCTCTTCTTCGAACTTGTCGATCACCACGGTCGAGGTGTAGGGCAACTCGTCGCCGGTCAGGCGAAACAACTTTTCGCGCACCAGTTCGCTGGCCAGAAACTTTTCGCTGCGGTCGGTCAATTCATCTTCACCGTACCACCAGGCCTGCTCCGGCAAAAAGCGTTCGCAAACACCCAGCAGGCGTTCCACGTCTTTGGCATTCTTGGCCGACATGGGCACAAACTCTGCAAAGGCGTGCTTTTGCTGCATCTCTTGCAACCAAGGTGCGATGTCACCGCGGCGGTGCACGTTGTCCAGCTTGTTGGCAATCA
>CANFNO010000484.1 GCA_947447845.1 Burkholderiales bacterium
ATTGCCTACGGCATGGGCCTGACCGCCGAGAAGGTGGCGAACCAGTGGAAGGTCACGCGCGACGCGCAGGACGCCTTTGCCGTGGCCTCCCACGCCAAGGCTCTGGCTGCGCAGGCACGCGGCGACTTTGCTGCCGAGATCACGCCGGTGGAGGTGGTGGATCGCAGCGCCAACTTGGAAACCGGTGAAGTCATCGAGAAGCGCCGCACTGTCAGCATGGACGAAGGCGCCCGCGCCGACACCACACTGGAAGGCTTGGCCAAGCTTAAGACGGTGTTTGCCGCGCGCGGTTCGGTCACCGCCGGCAACAGTTCGCAGACCTCCGATGGTGCTGGGGCACTGATTCTGGCCAGCGAGAAAGCGGTCAAACAATACGGCCTGACCCCTCTTGCCCGCTTTGTGTCTTTTGCCAGCAAAGGCGTGCCACCGCACATCATGGGCATCGGCCCGATAGAAGCGATTCCCGCAGCCCTGCGCTATGCCGGGCTGAAGCAGGACGATATCGACTGGTTTGAGCTCAATGAAGCGTTTGCCGCACAATCCCTGGCGGTCATCAACACCCTGGGGTTGAACACTGACAAGGTCAATCCATTGGGCGGAGCCATTGCCCTAGGCCATCCACTGGGCGCCACCGGCGCGATGCGCGCGGCCACGGCCATACATGCCTTGCATCGCAAACAGTTGCGTTACAGCATGGTCACCATGTGCGTGGGCATGGGGCAAGGGGCTGCAGGTATATTCGAGCGCGTCTGACCTCTTCTGGGTCATCAGCGGAAAACCGACATGCAAGACCTTTTGATTGACAGCACCGATGGCGTGATGACCATCACCATAAACCGGGTGGAAAAAAAGAACTCCTTCACCACCGCCATGTACAGCGCCTGTGCCGATGCGCTGGAGCAAGCCAGCAGCGATTTCAGCGTGCGCGTGGCGGTGATACAGGGCCACATCGCGGTGTTCAGCGCCGGTAACGACATTGCTGATTTCTTGAACAACCCGAATCCTGGCCTTACTGCCCCGGTGCTGCGTTACTTGCGTGCTCTGGCCACCTTCCCCAAGCCGCTGATTGCTGCGGTTTGTGGCCCGGCCGTTGGCATTGGCACCACGATGCTGTTTCACTGCGATCTGGTTTATGCCGGTGACAACGCAGCCTTCGTGATGCCGTTTGTGAACCTGGGTGTCTGCCCTGAGGCGGCCTCCAGCATTCTGGCCGCGCAGTTAATGGGTTATCACCGGGCCGCTGAGGCCTTGCTGCTGGGTGAGCCTTTTATGGCAGAGGCCGCACTGGAGGTGGGTCTGGTCAACCGCATCGTGCCGCCCACCGAAGCCAATGGCCTGGCCCAGGCACAGGCGCGCAAGCTAGCCGCCAAACCTCTGAGTTCTTTGCTTGAAACCAAGCGTTTGATGAAGAAAGGCCAGATGCAGAAGATATTGGACGTAATTGACGAAGAGGCACAAAGCTTTGGTCGCATGATGGGCGAACCCGCTGCCCGCGAAGCCTTTGGTGCATTTATGGAAAAGCGCAAGCCGGACTTCTCCAAGGTCTGAGCTCTGCAATGGAAGCCCTACTTTTTTCTACTGGCGTTGTCGCCCTGGCCGAAATTGGTGACAAGACCCAATTGTTGGCCTTCATCCTCGCTGCGAGGTTCAAAAAGCCGGTGCCCATCATTGCCGGCATCTTCTGCGCCACGGTGGTCAACCATGGTTTGGCCGGTGCACTGGGTGCCTGGATTACGTCCATGGTCACGCCGGGCGCGATGCGCTGGGTGCTGGGCCTGTCCTTTCTGGGCATGGCGGCCTGGACGCTGATTCCAGACAAGATCGAGGAGGAAGAGACCCAGATTGCCAAGCAGTTTGGTGTGTTTGGTGCCACGCTGGTCACCTTCTTTCTGGCGGAGATGGGCGACAAGACGCAGATTGCCACCGTCGCGCTGGCAGCCAAGTTCAGCGATCCGGTCTGGGTCGTGGTGGGTACCACGCTGGGTATGTTGATTGCCGATATACCGGCGGTGTTTGTGGGTGACCGATTTGCCGCCAAGATCCCTTTGAAGCTGGTGCATGGGATTGCGGCGGCCATGTTTGCGGTGATGGGCGTGTTGGCTTTGTTCAACATCGGCAATCTGCTTTAAGACCATTTTGGGCGCGGAGCCGTTTTTTGCCTGCTTAGTGGCTCGGCAGCGGGGCTGAGGCCAATGCCCTCATGGCGGGTACCGCAAATCGGGCCTTGTCCTCAGCCCCGCTGCCGCGTTGCGGACTTGATGGCTGGCCTGCAGCGGCTACCGAACCACTTTTTTGACCTGGTTGTGCCGTTGCCTGGGTCGATTGGCTGCTAGTCGTTTAAACCGGCCTTGCCACGTGTCGCTTTAATGCCTGACCTCTGACTTTTTCCTTCCAGCCTTCTGACTTTCGACGCGCGTGTCGGCTTGGTGGCGCGGCGCACGCGGGGCGGCTTGGCTACGCTGTTCACCAGTTCGTGCAGGCGGCTAAAAGCGTCCAGGCGGTTCATGTCCTGGGTGCGGTGTTGCTGTGCTTTGAGGATCAGCACGCCGTCTTGGGTGATGCGGCTGTCGTGTTGGCACAGCAGGCGCTCCTTCACATCATCGGGCAGGCTGGAAGCATGGATGTCAAAACGCAGGTGGATGGCGCTGGAGACTTTATTGACGTTTTGCCCTCCCGCACCCTGTGCGCGGATGGCGGTGACGGTAACTTCCGACTCGTGAATGGTGATGGGCGCTGGCATACTGCGGGTATTAGACTGCAGATGCAATTTTGAATTTGCACAGCGTTCCATTTTTTAACCACTGCGAGGGCGAGCACCATGGCCAAAGGTCAACAAAAAACCAACAAAGAATCCAAGAAGCCGAAAAAAGACAATTCGCCTCCCAAGCCTGCCTCCTCCAGCACCAATGAGCCGGTTCGCCCCACGGTGACTACCTATGTCGCACCGCGCGGCAAGATGAAGGACAAGTAAGCCCGGTTGCGCGAGCCGCGTCCTTGGATGCGGCAGTTTGCACGTCGCCTGCTTTACAGGGCACACAACAGTCGGCCCCGTCGTCTGTGACAATAGGACATGCCAAAAACAGTCGCCGTAGATTTCGAGCCGGAATTCGTCTCCGCCATTACCCGCATCTTTGAAGAGAGCATTGTTTTTAACCAAATCCTGGGGTTAAAAATTACCTCGGTAAAGCCCGGTGGTGTTAGCGGGCGAATTGCCATGCGTCCCGAGTTGGTAGGTCACCCCAGCTACAACCGCGTTCACGGAGGCGTCATTAGCGCAGGGCTGGACGCCATGGGTGGCATTGCCGTGCTGGCGGCCATCGGTGCGCGGCATATGGACGAGCCCGTCGAAGCCCGCTTGCTGCGTTTTGCCAAACTCGGAACGATCGATTTACGTATTGACTACCTGCGCCCTGGCATTGGCGAACACTATGAGCTGCGTGCCGAAGTGCTGCGTCTGGGCTCGCGAGTGGCTTCTACCCGCATGGAGTTCCTGGGGGCCGATGGAAAGTTGCTCTCAACTGGGGCCGGTGCCTACATCATTTCTTGACATTGCCAACCCACA
>CANFNO010000485.1 GCA_947447845.1 Burkholderiales bacterium
CATGGCTACATTTTGCCTGTGCCGCAAGCCGCCCCTGCGGGGGCCGGAGACGGGCCCTACAATTCAGACATGGCGGTATATACAGAGGTCTCCTTCGACGAGGCCAGCACATTTTTGCAATCCCTCGGCTTAGGCACTCTCCAGCACATGGAGGGCTGCTCCGGCGGCATTGAAAACACCAATTACTTTGTCACCACAGACCAGGCAGCCTATGTGCTCACCCTGTTTGAGCGGCTGACAGCGCAGCAATTGCCGTTTTACCTTCGCATGATGAAACATCTGGCGGTGCATGGCATTCCCGTGCCAGACCCGGCTGCCAATCGCGATGGCGATGTACTGCACGAACTCAACGGCAAACCGGCGGCGGTGGTCAACCGGCTGAGTGGCAAGAGCGAGCTCAATCCCGGCCCTGCGCATTGCGCGGCATTGGGTGATGTGCTGGCACGCATGCATCTGGTGGGGCGCGATTTTGAAATGAAGCAGCCCAATCTGCGCGGCCTGCCCTGGTGGAATGAAACCGTGCCGGTGGTGCTGCCCTTTCTGGACGAGCCCCAGGCCCGGCTGATCAAGAGTGAGTTGGCATACCAAAACCATGTGGCGACGCTATCCGCCTATGGCGCGTTACCGCGCGGCCCCATCCATGCCGACCTGTTTCGGGATAACACCATGTTTGAGCAGGGCCTGCCCGAGGGCGAAAGCCCGCAGCTGACCGGCATGTTTGACTTCTACTTTGCCGGCGTGGACGCCTGGTTGTTTGACATTGCCGTGTGCCTGAACGACTGGTGTGTAGACCTGCCCACGGGTCGCGCCGATAACGAACGGAGTCGTGCGCTGCTGCAAGCCTATGAAGCCGTGCGCCCATTGACGGCACAGGAGCGCGAACTGCTGCCAGCCCTGGCACGCGCTGCGGCTCTGCGCTTTTGGCTCTCGCGCCTGTGGGATTTGCACCTGCCACGCGAAGCCGCGATGCTCAAACCGCACGATCCCACGCACTTCGAACGCGTACTGCGCGAACGCATTGCGACACCTTTGATCCCCTCCAACCTGTTCCAAACTGAGCTCCTTTCTGCATGAAACTCAACATCGTTCCCGCAAAGCAAGGCGTGCAATGGTTCAAGCTGGGGGTGCGCACTTTCTTCAAGCAACCGCTGGCACTCAGTGGTCTGTTTTTCATGTTCATGGCCCTGATGTCGGTGCTGACTCTGGTACCCGTGCTCGGCAATGTGCTGGCACTGGCTTTGTTGCCGGGTGCCACCCTGGGGCTTATGGCGGCCACCGAAGAGACCACCAAGGGCAAGTTCCCGATGCCTGCGGTCTTGCTCAGCGCCTTCCGCGCCGGGCGCCAGCAAGCCAAGTCCATGCTGATTCTGGGCCTGATTTATGCCGCTGGCTTTCTGCTGGTACTGGGCATCTCCGCCACCGTGGATGGCGGCAAGTTTGCCCATCTGTACCTGATGGGCGGAACCATGACCCCCGAGACGGTGATGGAGCCGGATTTTGAAATGGCCGTGCTGCTGGCCATGGGCCTGTATGTGCCGCTGTCCTTGCTGTTCTGGCATGCACCGGCGATGGTGCACTGGCATGGCATCGCGCCGGTCAAAAGCCTGTTCTTCAGTTTGGTTGCCTGTTTGCGTAACTTTTGGGCTTTTACGATTTACAGCCTGGTCTGGCTCGGTGCATTCATTGCCATGGGCATGGTGGTCGCGATCATGGCGGCCTTGATCGGAAGCCCCGAAGCGGTAACCGGCATCATGTTTCCAATGGCGATGCTGATGGCGGCCATGTTTTTCGTGTCGATTTATTTCAGCTTCAAGGATTGCTTTGAAGTCAGCGCGGAGGAAACGATATGACGCAACACCACCTCCTTGGTCGCACAGACAAAGAACTGCTGTGGTTTCAGCGCCGCAGCTTTCTGCAGGCGGCAGCGGTCTGGACTGCCTCAGGCGGCGCGGCTTTGGCGCAGGCCCAATCGCGCAGCAATATCGTGGAACTCAACGGCGATGCCACCCTGAACGGCCAGCGCCTCACAGCACAACACACCGTTCAGACCGGTGACAACATTGCAACCGGACCCGGCTCCACGCTGATTTTTGTACTGGGGACGTCCGCCTTTCATGTACGCCAAAACTCCATGATGACGGTGGAGCGGGGTACGTCCCTGTTTGCTGTGAGCCTGCTGCGCCTGATTACCGGTGCGGTGGTCAGCGTCTGGGGTAAGGGTGACAAGCGCTTGATCATCACGCCCACACTGACCGCTGGTATTCGTGGCACAGGGGTATACACCGAGATATTCGCATCGCAAGAGGGGCGTAGCTACCTGTGCAACTGCTATGGCGAGGTCGAAGTCAAAGCCGGGCGCGACCAGGTGCTCAGCCGCTCCAGTTACCACCAGTCGTTCTGGGGCGAAGTAGCGCCCAAAGGGGGCCGCATGCTGACCCCCGCTAACGCCATTAACCACACCGACGAAGAACTCGAATTCCTGGCGCGCCTGGCGGGTCAGCAAACCGCGTGGCAAATCGCCGGGCACAAAGGCATCAAAGACGGCATGGGCTACATGGAAGAAAAGGCCGGGCAAACGCACCCGGCGGCCATGCTCGGCAAGTCGGCCTATTAGGGTACGGGCGTCAACTTCGCCACGCTCAGCGCCAGCCACTTGGTACCGTGGCGCGGGAAGTTGATTTGCGCGCGGGCATCGTCCCCTACCCCTTCAAGCGTGAGCACCGTGCCCTCGCCAAACTTGGCGTGAAACACTTTTTGTTTGACCTTCAGGCCGTTGACGGACTCGTCCTTTCGCGCCACTTCCTTTTCCGCTTTGGGCATGCCACCCGCCGGATAACGCACCGAGTCAAAACCCTTGTTGCTGTAACCGCCCTGCCAGCCCCGCCCCGCGCCCTCAAAACCACCGGCAACGGGAGCTGCGTGCTTAGGCGTCAACCACTTCAGAGCTTCTTCCGGTAGCTCATCAAAGAAACGACTTTTCAGGTTAAAGCGAGTCTGTCCATGCAGCATGCGTGTCTGCGAATGGCTCATGTACAGGCGCTGGCGCGCGCGGGTGATGGCCACATACATCAGGCGGCGCTCTTCCTCCAGACCGTCGCGATCGCTCATGGAGTTCTCGTGCGGGAACAGGCCTTCTTCCACGCCCGTGATGAACACGCAGTCAAACTCCAGGCCCTTGGCCGAGTGCACCGTCATCAGTTGGATGGCGTCCTGCCCGGCCTGCGCCATGTTGTCGCCGGCCTCCAGTGCGGCGTGCGTCAAAAAGGCCACCAGCGGGGACAAGGTTTCGCCGGTATCGCCAAAGGCCAGGTCGGTGGGCTCGACGCCGTACTGGTCAATCGCCTCACCACTCAGGCCTTGGCTGGCCGGGCTTTGCGTCATGCCGGCGCTGTCGCGGCCAAAGCCCTCTTGCATCACAAAGCTTTCGGCTGCACTCACCAGTTCTTCCAAATTTTCCACGCGGTCTGCGCCTTCGCGTTCCGCACGGTAATGCGTCAGCAGGCCGCTGTCATCGAGCGTCACCGAAATCAGGTCACGCAGCTTCATGCCTTGCGTCTTC
>CANFNO010000486.1 GCA_947447845.1 Burkholderiales bacterium
CAGCGGAATTCCGGGCGGGTACGGTGTTACCAAACCGACCGTGATGCGGCCTTCGAGCTTGTCGATCTCCACCCGCTCCGTCTTGCGCAAGGCAATGTGGGCATAGGCATCGCTGGGCTTCATGGCCGGGGTCAGGTCGCTCAGGTACATGTCAGTTGTCAGGCGCGCGATGTCATGCTTGGCATACAGGGTGTGGAGGAACTGGCACAGGTCGGCCAGGCCCATCTTCTCGTAGCGCGGATGCTTTTTGCAGAACTCCGGCAGGATGCGCCACATGGGTTGGTTCTTGTCGTAGTCGTCCTTGAACTGCTGCAGCGCGGTCAGCATGCTGTTCCAGCGGCCCTTGGTGATGCCGATGGTGAACATGATGAAAAAGCTGTACAGGCCAGTCTTCTCCACCACCACGCCGTGCTCGGCCAAAAACTTGGTCACGACGCTGGCCGGGATGCCGGTCTTGGCAAACTTGCCGTTCAGGTCCATGCCGGGGGTAACGATGGTGGCTTTGATCGGGTCCAGCATGTTGAAGCCGGTGGCCATCTTGCCAAAGCCGTGCCAGTTGGCCTTGGCGGTTTTGCTTTCGCCCTTGAGTACCCAGTCGCTGGCTCGGCCGATGCCTTCATCGGCGAACTTTTCCGGGCCCCAGACCTTGAACCACCAGTCCTCACCGTACTCTTCGTCCACCTTGCGCATGGCGCGACGGAAGTCCAGCGCCTCGGCAATGCTTTCCTCAACGAGTGCTGTTCCGCCCGGGGGCTCCATCATGGCTGCAGCCACATCGCAGCTGGCAATGATGCTGTACTGCGGGCTGGTGCTGGTGTGCATCAGATAGGCCTCGTTGAAAAGCGGCCGGTCCAGCTTGACGGTCTGCGAATCCTGCACCAGCACATGGCTGGCCTGGCTGATACCCGCTAGCAACTTGTGAATGGACTGGGTGGCATAAACCATGGCTGTCTTGGGGCGCGGCCGGTTCTTGCCCATCGAGTGGTAGGTACCGTAAAACGGATGGAAGGCCGCATGCGGAAGCCAGGCTTCATCAAAGTGCAAGTTCTCCACATAGCCATCAAGCGTCTTCTTGATGGTCTCGGTGTTGTAGAGCACGCCGTCGTAGGTTGACTGGGTGATGGTCAGCACGCGTGGCTTCACTTTGGTTGCATCGACGCCTTTGAGCAAAGGGTTTGCGCGAATCTTGGCCTGGATGGAGGCGATTTGAAACTCTTCTTTTGGGATGGGTCCAATGATGCCAAAGTGGTTGCGCGTTGGCTTCAGAAACACCGGGATGGAGCCGGTCATGATGATGCTGTGCAGGATCGACTTGTGGCAGTTGCGGTCCACTACCACCACGTCTCCGGGTGCCACTGTGTGGTGCCAGACCATCTTGTTAGAGGTGCTGGTGCCGTTGGTCACAAAATAGCAATGGTCCGCATTGAAGATGCGTGCTGCATTGCGCTCGCTGGCACCAATGGCGCCATCGTGGTCCAGCAATTGACCCAGCTCTTCCACTGCGTTGCAGACGTCGGCACGAAGCATGTTTTCACCAAAAAACTGGTGGAACATCTGACCAACGGGGCTCTTCAAAAATGCGACGCCACCCGAATGGCCCGGGCAATGCCAGCTGTAGGAACCGTCTTCTGCGTAATCCAGCAAGGCTTTGAAGAAGGGAGGCTGCACGCCTTCCAGGTAGCTCTTGGCTTCACGAATGATGTGGCGCGCCACAAACTCCGGCGTGTCCTCAAACATATGGATGAAGCCGTGCAACTCGCGCAGGATGTCGTTAGGGATGTGGCGGCTGGTCTTGGTCTCGCCATAGACATAAATCGGCACATCCAGATTCTTGCGTCGCACCTCTTCAATAAAGTGACGCAGGTTCAGCACCGCCGGGTCCAGGTCCGGGCCGGGGGTAAATTCTTCGTCGTCAATCGACAAAATGAAAGCGCTGGCCCTGCTTTGCTGCTGGGCAAACTGGCTCAGGTCGCCATAGCTGGTAACTCCCAGTACCTCAAACCCTTCGGATTCAATGGCCTGCGCGAGCGCACGAATACCGAGGCCGGAGGTGTTTTCAGAGCGAAAGTCTTCATCAATGATGATGATGGGAAAGCGAAACTTCATGGCGGGTCTCCAACGACAGGGCAAAAAGACAGCAAATAGGCGCGAAGTGTACGGACTAATAGTGTGTGTTTTGTTGCAGCGCACACTAATTGGCCCACAATGTGGCGTCGTCAACACATCAGGACCCCCGAATATGGCCGAATCAACCCTCTGGTGGCTAGCGACTGGCGGCATCATCGTTGCCGAGTTGCTCACTGGCACGTTTTATCTGCTGATGCTGGGAGTCGGTTGTGCGGCAGGCGCGCTGGCCGCGCACTTGGGTTGGGGCCTGGTCCCGCAAATGGTCTTGGCGTCACTGGTGGGCGGTGGTGCCGTTGTGGTCTGGCACCTGCGGCAAATGCGAGGCCACAAAGAGGCTCCAGCCCAGTCGAATGCCAATGTCAACCTGGATATTGGCGAGACGGTACAAGTCGACAGCTGGAATGCGGACGGAACGGCGGATGTCCATTACCGTGGCGCTCGCTGGACGGCCATCCACCGCGCTGGGGTGATCCCGAGCGCAGGCCCGCACCGGGTCGCTGAACTGGTAGGCAACCGCCTGGTAGTCGATAAATTCTGATCAAGCAACGCTCACACAAGCAAAAACTCAAGGAAGCACCATGGAAATCGCAATTCTCTTGCTGGTCATCGCAGTCATTTTTATCAGCCGCAGTCTAAAGGTCGTGCCGCAGCAGCATGCCTGGGTCATCGAGCGACTGGGCAAATACCACGGCACGCTCACTCCGGGGCTGAATATCCTCGTGCCCTTTGTGGACCGCGTGGCCTATAAACATGTGCTCAAGGAAATCCCGCTGGATATTGCCAGCCAGGTCTGCATCACACGCGACAACACGCAGTTGCAGGTGGACGGCATTCTGTACTTTCAGGTGACCGACGCCATGCGCGCCAGCTATGGCTCCAGCAACTACATCATTGCTATCTCGCAGCTTGCCCAAACCAGCCTGCGTTCGGTTATCGGAAAGCTCGAACTCGACAAGACATTTGAGGAGCGCGACATCATCAATGCCCAGGTGGTCGCCGCCATTGACGAGGCCGCATTGAATTGGGGCGTGAAGGTGCTGCGCTACGAAATCAAGGACCTGACACCGCCAAAGGAAATTTTGCACGCTATGCAGGCACAGATAACTGCAGAGCGCGAAAAGCGAGCCCTGATTGCCGCCTCTGAAGGTCGTCGCCAGGAGCAAATCAATATCGCCACCGGTGAGCGTGAAGCCTTCATTGCCCGCTCCGAAGGCGAAAAGCAGGCCGTCATCAACAAGGCACAGGGTGAAGCCGCGTCAATCACTGCTGTAGCCGACGCCACAGCCGCGGCCATTGAACGCATTGCGGCCGCAATTCGACAACCCGGCGGCGAACAAGCAGTACAACTCAAGGTGGCTGAAAGAGCCGTAGACGCCTATAGCAAGGTGGCAAGCGATGCCACCACCACACTGATCATCCCGTC
>CANFNO010000487.1 GCA_947447845.1 Burkholderiales bacterium
GGCGCGGTACACAGATTTCTCACCCGGTTCAAGCCGCGCATCGGCTTGTTGATGGAAACCGAGGTGTGGCCGAACATGGTCGCCGGGTGCAAGCAGGCGGGCGTGCCCTTGTGCCTGGTGAATGCGCGCATGAGCGAGAAGTCGATGCAGAGCGCTTTGCGTCTGCGCTGGCTGTCGCGCCCGGCCTATGCCGGCTTGCATACCGTGCTGGCGCAAACCGAAGACGACGCGCAGCGCCTGCGCACGCTGGGTGCCACGGTGAAGGCGGTCACCGGCAATTTGAAATTTGATGCCACACCCGACGCGACATTGTTGGCTCGCGGTCGCGCATGGCGGGCAACAAGTGCACGCCCGGTGCTGATGTTCACCAGCTCGCGTGAGGGTGAAGAGCAGATGCTCATCGATGCCCTCAAGGCCACACCAATGACCGGTGTTCAATGGCTGATCGTGCCACGCCATCCACAGCGCTTTGAGGCCGTGGCCGCGCTGTTTCAGGCAGCAGGTTTCAGCGTGTCGCGCCGTTCGGATTGGCACGATACGCCGCAACAAGCCGACGTCTGGTTGGGCAATTCGCTGGGCGAAATGGCGCTGTATTACGGGCTTGCAGATATGGCGCTATTGGGCGGAAGCTTTGCGCCCCTGGGTGGGCAAAACCTGATCGAGGCAGCGGCTAGCGGATGCCCTGTGCTGATGGGCCCGCACACCTTTAACTTCGCGCAGGCCGCAGAGACGGCTGAGGCAGAAGGTGCAGCGCTGCGCTGCGCGGACATCTCCGATGCTTTGCGTCAAGGTGTCGCTCTCCTTGCGGACCCTGCAAGCCTTGCCCGAACCCGGCAGGCTGCAATGGCTTGGAGCGTGGCCAATCAAGGTGCTACGCGCCGAACGTTGGATGCGTTGGATTTCATGTTGACATGAGCGCGGGTTGAGCGGGTGCAGCCCTTCTCTGACCTCTCATTGGTAACTCTTAAGTGGCTGCAGCGCGTGCTGGCTGAAACGGGTTTGTGCGACGAGGTAACAACTGCCCGGTGGTACAGATTGGCTGATATTTGTCCTTCAAGCTGCTCGAATGCAGCCAAAAAAATCAAAATGCGACTCGTGACTGCCCCCATCACACTGAGATTTTTATCGTCTCTATTTGTCTGATACCTCGCAGTCATATAGTGACGCACGACGGACAACGAATCCAGAAGACAAAATCGCGCCGGGCGCAATGACGGCATTCGCCCCGATGCGACCGTGATCACCAATCAACGCACCGAACTTATCGCAACCTGTTCCGTAAAGCTCGCCCCCCATTTGCACTTGAACCACCTTGCTTTCGCGCTCATTGCGATAGTTGCAGACAATGCTGCCAGCCTCCATATTTACATCTGACCCAAGGATAGAGTCGCCGACGAAGTTGAAATGCGCAAGCTTTGTGCCGTGAAAAACAAATGACGATTTCAACTCCGATCCAGGACCGAATGTGCAGTGATCTGATACCCAATTGCCACCGCGAATGTAAGCACTGGCAGCAACGAAGCAATGCGGTCCGAGAATACATGGACCCTTGATGACCGCTCCATCTTCGACCGTGGCCGATTTGTGAATGGCAACTTCCCCTGAAACGTTGAACTCTCTGATGTCCAAAGCAGCCAGCAACTTCCGCACTACTGCTCCTGACTGATTAGTTAGTTCCCAAGGAAAAACTTCACCGAATCGCGCCAATGGTGATGTTGAAAATGAAGCGATGTAGTCAGTGAGTGAAATGTGTGGTTGCGGCATAAGTTGTTGAAGCGCCGAACTTTGATGCAGCTCAATGGGCTACCGAAATGCACTGGAAGCACTTAAAGTTCATCTTGAAATCCTGTGAAAGGCATTTTGACACCCTGCCGAAATGGCAGCTTCAGCGGCTTCGGCGACTGTCAATGCATCCGCATTCTGATGCAGCCCAATATAGTTCCCAGGCTAATGGATCAGTCACCCCGCCGTGGACCCCATTCTCAGTTGCCACAGAGTGGAAGCGCCAATCAATGCGCCAAAGGCATGGCGCAAGTGAACCAAACGCGGATAACGGCGAGCTTGCGCCAGACAGCGCTTAAGGAGCCAATTGCGCGTTGATTGGCTGCAGGTCTTCGTCCTTCAGCACACCGCTGGCCTGGCGCAGTTTGAGCCCACCCACCAGCACGTCATAACGCGCTTTGGCCAGTTTGGCCTTGGTGTCGAACAACTGGCTTTGTGCATTCAGCACATCGATATTGATCTTGACGCCGACCTGGTAGCCCAACTTATTGGCGTCCAGGGCGCTTTGGGTTGAGGCTTCAGCGGCTTCATAAGCTTTGACTTGGGCCAGACCGGATTGCAGGCCAAAGAAGGCCGTGCGGGTGCCCTGTGCCACCGCGCGCTTGGCGGCGTCGAGGTCGCTGCGTGCCTTGTCTTCCAGGGCTAGCGTTTCCTTGACGCGGTTTTGGATGGCGTAGCCGGCAAACAAGGGCAGGTTAAAGCTCAGGCCCACACTGGCTACGTTGGTGGTGTAGCTGTTGCTAATTTGCGAGTTGCCGTTGTTGTTGGCAATGTTGTAGCTGCCGTTGAGGTCCAGTGTGGGTTTGTTTCCGGACTCGGCTTTCTGGGTTTCCAGTTTGGCAATTTCCAGAGCGATTTCAGTTTGTTTGATAACCGGGTTCAGGGTCTCCGACTGTTGCACCCACTGGTTGACATCTGCAGGTTGCACCTCGCCCAGCACAACAGGCGCCAGCAAAGGTTTGGGTGCGGTGTTGCTCTTGCCAACCAGTTGATCCAGCGCCAATGATTTGACGCGTAAATCGTTGTCGGCGGCCAGTTCCTGCGCCACGGTCAGGTCGTATCGGGCCTGCGCATCGCGCGTGTCCACGATGGTGGAAGTGCCAACCTCAAAGTTGCGTTTGGCCGACGCCAGTTGTTCGGCAACTGCGGCCTTTTGGCTACGCACAAACGCCAGGCTGTCGGTTGCCGCCAGCACGTCGAAATAGGCCTGGCTGGTACGCACGATCAAATCCTGCTCAGCAGCCAATAGTTGAAACTGGGCAATATCAACGGACTTTTTGCCTTGCTCATAGCTGGCCTGGTTGCTGGGGCGGTACAGCGGCTGCGAGGCGGACAGCGTGGCCGACTGGGAGCCATAGCTTTTGCCGTTCAGCGATGACAGGGAACTGTCCTGGCTGGTCTGGTTGATGCCTGCCCCCAAACCTACCGTGGGCAATACCCCGGCGCGCGCCTGCTCGCCCTTTGCCAAGGTGGCTTGTGCCTGCGACTTTGCCGATTGGTAGCTGGCGTCATAGCCCTTGGCCGCATTGAACAGTTCCACCAGACTCTGTGCTTGCGCTGACACGGCAAAGCCAGCCCCCAGGGCCACCAGCAGGGGCAACAAAGACAGATGACGTGATGGGCGTGAGCGGTTCATGGGGAGGACTTTCAGAAAGGCGTAAATCAGGGCGGGGGGCGGAGGTCAGTAGGTGGCAAGGCCAGGGTCCAGCTCGGCCGCCCAGGCGTGAATGCCGCCGGCAATATTGGCGACGTTCTCAAAGCCACGA
>CANFNO010000488.1 GCA_947447845.1 Burkholderiales bacterium
TATGCCAGCGACCCGAACCTCGGCCGCATTCTTGCTGCGGTGGGTTATGCAGGCATTGATGACCTGGACCAGACAGGAATCGAGCTGTTTTTGGATGATGTGCATGTGGCGACCCAAGGTGGGCGCAATCCTGCCTACCGTGAAGAAGATGGTCAGCGCGTCATGAAGCAGGCCGAGATTACGGTGCGGGTGATGCTGGGCCGAGGCCAGGCAGAAGAGACCGTTTGGACTTGCGACTTTAGCCATGAGTATGTGACCATCAACGCCGATTATCGGAGTTGAACACCCCCGTCCAGGCGCACTGCGTGTAGCCTGTTCCCCCTTGCAGGGGGCAACACCAGTGGCCCGGCATAGCCGGTTCCACGGTGTTTCTGAGTTTCGAACCCTTCGCTCCGGATGCTTGATATGAATGAAAAGATAGAACAATTCCTGGCGCGTGCCGAGCTGTTTATGGCACGGGTTGAAGCTTCGCTACCGCATGGCCTGTCGGAACCGGACTGGAATGAATCCATCGCCTTTCGCTACCGCCGCCGCTCGTCTGGACAAGGTGTGATTTCAGCCGTTCACCACGTGGGCGCTATGAACCTTGCGGACCTGATCGATATTGACCAGCAGAAAGAAAAGATCCAACGCAACACGGCTCAATTTGTGCGCGGTGCCACGGCTAACAATGTGCTGCTGACCGGCGCCCGCGGCACCGGCAAGTCGTCGCTGATACGTGCTTGCCTGCATGCTTATTCGGCCCAAGGTTTGCGTTTGATCGAAGTGGACAAGGCAGACCTTGTAGACCTGCCTGACATTGTTGAAATCGTGGCGGCCCGGCCTGAGAAGTTCATCGTGTTCTGCGATGACCTCAGCTTTGACGAAGGTGAGCCTGGATACAAGGCACTGAAGTCCGTGCTGGATGGCTCGGTTGCTGCGGCTACGGCCAATGTGCTGGTGTATGCCACGAGCAATCGCCGCCACTTACTCCCGGAGTACATGTCGGAAAACCTGACCTACACGCACACGCCCGAGGGCGAGGTTCATCCGGGTGAGGTGGTGGAAGAAAAGATTTCTCTGTCCGAGCGCTTTGGCCTATGGGTGAGCTTCTATCCCTTCACGCAAGACGAATATTTGCACATCGCCGCCCAATGGCTGAAGGTGCTGGGAGTGCCTGCGAGCGAGATTGAAACGGCGCGCCCTGAGGCTTTGTTGTGGGCACTGGAGCGTGGCTCGCGCAGCGGCCGTGTGGCCTGGCAGTTTGCGCAGGACTACGCTGGTCGAAAGACAGCGGCAACATGAACACCAAGCCTTTGGTGGCCGATGCCCATGCCCGGCGCGAGGGTGGTCCAGACCGTGTGGTGACCGAAGTGGCTGTGGGCGTGCTGGTCCGTGCCGATGGTGCGTTCCTGCTGACATCACGGCCCGCGGGCAAAGCCTATGCAGGTTATTGGGAATTCCCGGGTGGCAAGCTCGAAGTTGGAGAAACGGTGGAGCAGGCCTTGCGCCGCGAGTTGCACGAAGAACTGGGTATCGACATCGGCCATGCCACCCCTTGGCGTGTTGAGATGGTGGATTACCCGCACGCACTGGTTCGCTTGCACTTCTGCAAGGTTTTTGACTGGACGGGTGAATTGCAGATGCGAGAGGCCCAAGACTTTGCCTGGGAGCAGTTGCCAGTCAAGGTGCAGCCCGTGTTGCCAGGCACGGTGCCGGTGCTGCAGTGGTTTGCTGCAGAGCGGGGTTTTGAGTCAGCCACCCACTAGCCTGTTAGCGCCCACTTTCGCTTGACGCGTTGCTGCGACTACTGCAGCTTGGGGTCACCAAACATGGCGTCTTCGGGGGGCGCTTCGGTGGGGACGCGAAACGCTTCGCTGGCCCAGGCGCCAAAGTCAATATTCTTGCAGCGTTCACTGCAAAAAGGCCTAAACAGATTGTTTGCGGAGTACACGCTATCGCCGCCACAGGCCGGGCAGCGCACAATTTTGGTGGGGATGGATGCATCCATGGCGTCGCTATTCAAGCTCAAGAACACAAGGCGATTTCAAATGCGCCATCTTCCAGAGCGGGATGCATTTTGTCGTCAGCGTCCAGGCGCATCAGGCGGATGGACACCATCAAGCGGTTGCCGCTGATTTCAGGAATCAATTGCAAGGCCGGATCGAGTGCGAGGCGCATCAGCTGAAAGGTACGACCTTGTGGCAGGTTTTGCTGAAACTGCCCGCCAGTGGCCATCACTTTTTGGGGGGAGCCTGAGTCGCGCAACATCTTCAGCAGCAGATGGATGGACTCCGCCAGAGGCGCTAGCGTTGAGGCCCAGCGATGCAGGTCTTTGATGCGCGAGTCCACGCTGCGGTGTTGCCAGGCAAAGTAGGCTGGCAGGTCAAATTCGCAAGTGCCGCCGGGAATGCCAATACGGCTGCGGATGCTCATCAGCCAGTCGTTTTCGGTCAGCGATTGACCGGCTTTGCCGGATGTGGCGTTCAGCGCGTCAAAGCAACCCTCCACCTGGGCGATTACTTTGTTGAGTACGCCTTCGGCGATGGCCGGGTTGCCACGGTAGCTATTGAGTACCTGTTTTTGCTTATCCAAATCTTTAAGCACATCGGACTTAAGGTCGGCACGCGCACCGACGTCCATGACTTCAAAGATCGTGGTCAGGGCAAAGTGGTGGTCAAGAGGCGCTTCGCGTGACACCAAAGTGGCAAGACGCAAAAATAGGTGTTCGAGCCGCAGGTAAGTGCGAATGCGTTCGTTAAAAGGATATTCGTAGAGAATCACGCTGTGCTTTCGGGTGGCCGAATCATAGCCCGAACTTTCGTCCGATTTGCTCGACCTGTGCCGTCAATTCCTGCAAAGAAATGCCATCGTTCATGAGTACCAAGTCCGCAGAGGCCAGGCGGCGAGGGCGACTGGCCTGTGCCGCGATGATTGCCCGAACGTCGTTCGCCGCCAAACCGTTGCGCGCCACCACCCGGCTAACTTGGGTGGCCGGACTGCAGTCGATCACCAGCACACGCTGCAGGCTTTTACGCCAATGCGCAGATTCCACCAGCAAGGGGATATCAAAGACAAGGCATGTATGACCCACATCGACCAATGCTTTGGCCTGTGCTGCAATTTGTTGCCCTACCAGCGGGTGGATGATGGCCTCTAGCATCGACTTGGCCTCGGGGTTCGCAAAGACATATTGACGCATGCGGTCTCGATCCAGTGCGCCGTCGTTGCCGATAAAGGAGGTTCCGAACTGCCTTTGAATCAAAGGAATTGCTGCCCCACCCGCAGCGGTTGTGGTTCGGGAAATGGCATCCGCATCGATTACACCGGCACCCAGATCCGCAAGTAGTTGGGCTACGGTGCTTTTGCCGCTGCCTATGCCCCCGGTCAGGCCTAGCCGCAACGCATTGGACACGCTAGAGCCCGATCGCCTGACGCAGTGCCAGAGGGCCTAGCACCATGGCGCTGAATCCCGCCCCAGCAAGAAAGGGTCCAAACGGCACATAGCCACCTTCGCGCAGGCTGGAATTGAACTTCATGGCAATGCCGATCACTGCACCTATGA
>CANFNO010000489.1 GCA_947447845.1 Burkholderiales bacterium
CAACAAGGCCTGCGCACCGTTGACATCTACAGCGAAGGCACCACCAAGGTCAGCACCGTGCAGATGGGTGATGCGGTGCTTAAGGCACTCGGCTAGAACGGATGTGGCGCATGCGTTTTCGGGTTGTTTTTCTGGCAGGTTTGTCAGGTTGGCGCCAAAATGCATCCGCTACAATCCACTCCCATGTTTCGCGCCCAATCGTTCCCTCTGAACCCCACACCCGCCGCCAAGGTTGGTGTGGCTGTGCGCGCAACTTCCACCAAAACCACGACCATTAAGGGCTGATCCAGCCTGGTTCGTCGTGCGCCCCCCCGGCCAGACGAGCCGGGCAAGCAGTCTGCAAGCAATCGTGGTTGGCACTGTTTTTCTATTTTGAAAGGGCGATGAAATGAGCAAGTTGGTAGGTTTGGTCGGCTGGCGCGGCATGGTCGGCTCGGTGTTGATTGACCGTATGGTGCAAGAGGGCGATTTCGATCTGATTGAGCCCCTGTTCTTCTCAACCTCTAACGCAGGTGGCACGGCCCCGACGCTGGCCAAAAATGAAACAACGCTGCAGGATGCCTTCAACATCGAGGCACTGAAGCGCTGCGAAATCATCATCAGCGCACAGGGCGGTGACTACACGACCGAAGTTTTCCCCAAACTGCGCGCGGCAGGTTGGAACGGTCACTGGATCGACGCCGCTTCCACCCTGCGCATGGAAAAGGACGCGGTCATTATTCTGGATCCGGTGAATATGCCAGTGATCCAGAAAGCGCTGGCCAACGGTGGCAAGAACTGGATCGGCGGCAACTGCACCGTGAGTTGCATGCTCATGGGCGTAGGTGCCCTATACAAGGCCGGCCTGGTTGAATGGATGTCAACACAGACTTACCAAGCCGCATCCGGTGGCGGTGCCCAGCACATGCGTGAGTTGCTAACCCAATACGGCACCTTGAACGCCGAAGTGAAATCCATGCTGGACGACCCGAAAAGCGCGATTCTGGAAATCGACCGAAAAGTCATCGCCAAACAACGATCCCTCTCTGCTGCTGAGACAGCCAACTTTGGCGTGCCGCTGGGTGGCTCACTCATTCCCTGGATCGACAAAGATTTGGGTAACGGAATGTCCAAGGAAGAATGGAAGGGTCAAGCAGAGACCAACAAGATTCTGGGCCAGGGTGCGAATTTCGGCTCCATCGAAACGCCTGTGGACGGATTCTGCGTACGCGTGGGTGCCATGCGCTGCCACAGCCAGGCGCTGACCTTCAAACTGAAGAAGGACGTGCCTCTGGCAGACATTGAGGCCATGATCGCCGCTGACAACCAATGGGTCAAAGTCGTGCCAAACACGCGCGAAGCCACCATCAAGGATCTGACACCTGTTGCTGTAACTGGCACCATGACAATTCCCGTTGGCCGCATTCGCAAGATGGCCATGGGACCGGAGTATTTGGGTGCCTTCACCATTGGTGACCAGCTGCTGTGGGGCGCTGCTGAGCCGCTGCGTCGTATGTTGCGGATTTTGTTGCAGGCTTAAACGCCGATGGATGGCAACGGCCAGGGTTAGCCCTGGTTCGTTGCAGCCAGACAACACCCTGTGTCCCATACATTGTTGACTAGAAAAGCCCACAAACTTAAGCGCTTCATTAGCTTGTCAGCCTAAGACATTGATGTTATGGTACTTTTTACGTTTTAGAGTCAGGTCAAGCTGCCACATAATGGGCTTATTTGTGGAACTCGCCTGAACACAGGAGGCTAATAAATTGATCGAAAAGTCACACCGCTGGCATAGGACCGCAATGGCGGCCGCAGCCATTGCGCTACTCGGCTTGTCCGCAAGCGAGGTTTTTGCGCTTTCGCTAGGTCGCATAACTGTCCAATCCGCGTTGGGTGAACCTCTCAGGGCGGAAATTGAAGTCCCCAACATCAGCTCCGAAGAGGCCGCGTCGCTCAAAGCCAATGTCGCATCGCCCGCTGCTTTTGTTGCCGCCGGACTTGAATACAACGCGGCGATGTCGGGTCTGCAGGCCACGTTGGCGCGCAGGTCAGATGGACGCGCCTATATTCGCCTCAGTAGTGACCGCCCCATCAATGATCCGTTTGTAGACATGATTTTGGAGGCCAGTTGGTCCTCCGGACGCATCGTGCGCGATTACACGATGCTGTTTGATCCCCCATCGCTCAAACAATCTGCCCCCGTGCCGACGTTGGCGCAGACGCCCACGCCTGTACCGCCTCCTGCACCTGCCTCAGCTCCTGCACCTGCTAAGGCAAATGTTGCCGCAACCGCACCGGCGTCCGAAGTCGCACGTGCGACTCCCACCAAACCGGCAGCAGCAGTAACGCCCACCCCAGCCAAAGTGGCCAGCAAGCCTGAAAGCAGCACTTCGCAGCAAGTGTTGGTCAAGTCAGGTGACACCGCTACCAAAATTGCCATACGCTCGAAGAGCAGCGAAGTTTCATTAGACCAAATGCTGGTTGCACTGTTGCGCTCGAACCCCGATGCGTTCACCAATGGCAACCTGAACCGGTTGCGCGCGGGTGCATTGCTCGAATTGCCAAGTTCCGAACAAGCTAAATCAGTTAACGCCGCGGAAGCGTCACAAACGGTAGTTGCCCAGAGCAAGGACTTCAACGAGTTCCGCCGAACGCTAGCCGGCAGCGCGCCCAAGACCACAGTGGAAGCAGCGGACCGCAAGAGCACCGGCAAAGTAGAAGCCAAAGTCGAAGACAAGAAGCCCGCCAGTTCTGCGGCCGACAAGCTCACTTTATCCAAGGGAGCGTTGCAGTCCAAGGCGGATGAAGCCAAACTGGCCAAAGAACGTGCAGACAAAGACGCCGCGACCCGTGCTGCCGAACTCGCCAAGAACATTGCCGACCTGAGCAAGCTCAGTGCATCCAGCGCGCAAAAGGCCGCTCCTGCCCCGGCCGCAACAGCCTCTGCGACAAAACCTGCGGCGCCAAGCACACCGGCGGTGGAGGTAGCCAAGGCTCCAACTCCACCTATGGCTGCACCGACTGCATCTGCTGCTGTTAAGGCACCAGCCAGTCCAGTCTCTGCGGCCTCCGCTGCGGCAACGCCCAAACCCGCGCCTACGGCGGTTCCAGCGGAAGAACCTAGCTTGATCGACCAACTCATGGAAGACCCGGCGCTTCCCTTGGCTGGAGGAGGACTGATCGCCCTGTTGGGCGGCTTTGCCTTGTACCGACGCCAACAGGCGAAGAAGCGCACGGCACACGTGGACAGTTCATTCCTGGAAAGCCGACTCCAACCCGACTCGTTCTTTGGCGCCAGCGGCGGCCAGCGCGTAGACACGGCACAGAACGGTGCGGGCGCATTGTCGTCCATGGCCTATACCAACAGCCAACTCAATGCCGCAGACGATGTAGATCCAGTGGCAGAGGCCGATGTTTACTTGGCCTATGGCCGTGACATGCAAGCCGAAGAAATTCTCAAGGAAGCGCGTCGCCACAATCCTGACCGGCTTGCAATTCACACCAAGCTTCTGGATATTTACGCCAAACGCCGTGACGC
>CANFNO010000490.1 GCA_947447845.1 Burkholderiales bacterium
CCACGCTGGCCCCCACTGGCGCAGCGTCTGCCGGGCTAAAAAACAGCATGCGCCAGGCACGCAGCGCAATTTGGGTGTTGAAAGGCCAGCGCAATTCATGGGTCTGGTTGGCACGCGGTTGGGCAGGCACAGTTTGCAGGTAAGCAAAGAGTGCATCGGAGTCAGAGCGGCTGATGTGCGTGTAGCTGGTGTAGGGGAAGGCCGGGTACAGCAAACGGCCGCCTTTGGCTTCGCCATGGTGCAGAGCGCGCCAGAAGTCGTCGGCACTCCAGGCGCCAATGCCGTAAACCGGGTCGGATGTGAGGTTGCTGCTGAACACGGCGCCAAACGGGGTGTCAACCGCTCGTCCCCCCGCAAAAGGCAAACCGCCTTGCATTGTGTGGCAATGGGCGCAGTTGCCCAAGCGTGCCAGATAGGCGCCGCGCGGCTCCCTATCCGCCGGAGATGCTTGCGCCTTGGCGAGCTCGGCACATTTCAATTCCAGGGTGGTCTGACTTGGTGGCGGCTTGCGGTCCACTGCGTGCGCATCCACAGGCACTGGTTGCGATGACAGCCAATGCGCCGCGGCATTGATGTCGGCAGCATTCAAGCGTTTGGCAATGGTGGCCATGCAGTCGGGTGCCGCGGTGCCGCGTCGACCTGTGCGCCAGCTGCCCAATTGCGCGTTGATGTAGTCGACCGGTAGCCCCAGCAGGCCGGGTGCATCCGGATTCACGCCTGTCAATTGCAGCCCGTGGCATTGGGTGCACGCGGGCACGCGCTGGGCCTTGCTGCCTTCCATTACGAGCTTGCGGCCCAGTTCCTGTTCCGCTGAGTTAAGGGGCGTGGGTTTGGGCGCAGGGTAGGGGATCGACAGGCCGGAAAAATAGTCCGCCAACGCATGCAGATAGGCGTCATCCAGGTTGTTTAGCAACCTGGCCATGGGCTCGTAGTGGCGGCGTCCGTCACGAAAATTCAGCAGTTGCTGGTACAGGTATCCGGCGGGCTTGCCAGCAAGGCGCGGGTAGTAACCATCCGGTCCGGCACGACCCTGATCACCATGGCAAATCGTGCAGGCCCGCGCGCGCTGCGCCATGCTGTCTTCGAAAGGCGGGGCTGCTTGTGCACTCATGCAGACACCAAGGCAAAAAATGAGAATCGCAAAGCGCAGCAACCAAGAAATCATGCCGCGGAGCTTACTTCATCGCTCTTGATATTCCGCCCGAGGTTTGCCATATTTGAGGGCTAAATACGGTTACATTTCGCTCTGTCACAGATCAAAAAATATTTGCCTTTCTTCTTCATTCAACTTGAACCAAGTTATATGAATCAATACAAAGTTTCCCAGCGTCTATTTGCCATCGTCGCGGTATCTCTCGTAGTCATGCTGGTGCTGGCACTCATCAATTGGACTGTCATGAGTCGTCTGTCAGATCTGCAAGATCAGAGCGTCCTGAAGGCTCACGCTGCAGCCCAGATAAAGCACGATTCCAATCTGGGCGCTCAGGCTTACCGTGTGATTGCGGACACCTATATCAACCGCAACTTTGACGATGTGCAGAAGAAGTGGGTCGATATCAAGGCCGAATTTGAAACCTCGTTCGCCTTGGCTAACAAGGTTGCCGATTCGGCGGAAGAAAAGGCTGCGTTGCAAGACGCGATCGTGGCCTACCAGGAGATCCGCACCCTGTATGAAGGCAAATACCTGGCACTCTCAAAGGCCAATGCGCCGCGCGATGAATTGGGTCCGGTAGACGATGCGGTCGATAAATTGGTAGATCGCTTTGACGCTTCCTACAACAAACTTGTCAAGGGATTGCAAAACGAGGCCGATGAACTGGATCATGCCTTTGATGCAGAGATTCTTTCCGCACGTATCAAGATGGTGGCGTCAATTGCGGTCGGAGGCCTTTTGTTGGCAGTGCTGACGCTGCTAATTTCGAGGAGCATTACGGGCCAACTCGGCATGGAACTTGGCGAAGCGACAGCCCTGGCCCATAGCATTGCCGAAGGTGATTTGACGCATACGTTTACCCATGGCTCCACCGACTCGACCAGCCTGGCCAGTGCGCTGGATCACATGCTGGGTACGCTCAAAAGCATTGTCACCAACGTGCGCCAGGGCTCAGAAAACGTGGCCACGGCCAGTGCCGAAATCGCGCAAGGCAACCATGACCTGTCATCCCGCACGGAGCAACAGGCGAGTGCGCTGGAGCAGACGGCTTCTTCCATGGAAGAGCTGGGCTCTCAAGTCAAACAAAATGCCGACAACGCCCGCCAGGCCAACGCACTGGCACTCAGCGCATCCAACGTGGCCGTGTCCGGTGGTGAAGTGGTTGGCCAGGTGGTGGAGACGATGAAGGGCATCAACGATTCTTCGCGTCGCATCGCCGACATCATTGGCGTGATTGATGGCATTGCGTTCCAGACCAATATCCTGGCCCTCAACGCTGCCGTGGAAGCGGCGCGTGCCGGCGAACAGGGGCGCGGTTTTGCCGTGGTGGCATCCGAAGTGCGCAGCCTGGCCGGGCGCAGTGCCGATGCGGCCAAAGAGATCAAATCTCTGATCAGTGCCAGCGTCGATCGCGTGGAGCAAGGTACCGTGCTGGTGGACAAGGCGGGCGAGACCATGGCTGAGATTGTCGGCAGCATCCGCCGCGTGACCGACATCATGGGTGAAATCAGCGCGGCCAGTTCAGAGCAGTCGGCCGGTGTGTCGCAGGTCGGTGAAGCCGTTAACCACATGGATCAGGCGACCCAACAAAATGCGGCACTTGTAGAGGAAATGGCCGCAGCAGCCAGCAGTCTCAAGAGCCAGGCGCAAGAATTGGTTCAGGTGGTGGCCACGTTCAAGCTCAGCGAGGGAGATGCAGTTCGCAGGGTGTCCGGGCAGCGACTTAGCCAGTCGCCGCGCCCGATGGCTTTGGCCGGTGGTCAAAAGCGTACGGCACTGCCACCGTCTTTGGCACCGAAAAAAGTCGCCGCACCCAAACCCATCAGCAAGCCGGTTAGCAAGCCTGTTGCCAAGCCCGCAGCGATTGCCCACCAGGCCAGCAAGCCGGAAGATGAGGAGTGGGAAACCTTTTAGCGCTTGTGATGGGCCCATGTGGCTCTCTCGAAATGCACGCAAAGTGTGTGTAAGCGTTTGCGGCGACAATTCACACCTTTGTAATATTGCACTCGATAAATAGCTACCCATGTCCAGCACGACAACATACCTGGTGCGTCCCGCGACTTTGCGCGACGCCAAACAAATCGCCGAACTGCACAACGCCACCGTTCGCGATGCCTTCAAAACCACACTTGCCACCGATACACCTCTGCCGGTCGTGCCACTGGAAAAGCGCCAGGCCTATTGGCGTGAAGCGATCGAGTACAGCGAGCCGCAGGTCCACGTGGCCCTGGATGAAGACAAAATAGTCGGCTTTGTGGGCTTCGACCGCAGCCGCGACAAGGGCACGCCCCAGACGATGGGTGAAATATGGGCCATGTATGTGGCGACCAGCCATTGGGCCAAGGGCGTAGGCCTGGCC
>CANFNO010000491.1 GCA_947447845.1 Burkholderiales bacterium
CCTGGCCGCCGTCCACCGCCTCCTTGCTGGTCTTGGTGGCCATGCCATCGGTCACCCGGGCGTTGTCACTGTTCTGGCTGATGGAGGCCGACATGCTGTCCATGGTGGCACTGGTTTCTTCGACACTGGCGGCCTGCTCACTGGCGGCTTGCGACAGGGATTGGGCCGTGGCGCTCACCTGATTAGCCGCACCCGTCAGTGCGTCAGCTGCGGCATGTACCTCGCCAAGCACGCGGGTCAGGTTCTCGGCTGTGGCATTTGCGTTTTGCTTCACTTCACCAAATAGACCTGCGTAATTCTGCTCAATGCGATGGGTCAAATCGCCCTCGGCAAAGGCGCTGAGCAGCTTGGCCACATCGCCCAGGCCCTGCTCGCTGGTGTTCATCAGGGTGTTCATGCCGCTGGCCAGGGTGGCAAAAAAGCCGGTCTTGCCCTCTGCTGCCAAGCGATGGGTAAAGTCGCCCTGGGCCGCCGCCTGCACCAAAGCATCGACTTCTTTTTCTGCAGCCAGTTGTTCGGTCACGTCCAGCCACTGGCCGATGGTGCCCAAGCGCTCGCCCGAGTCAGAAATGACAGCCGTGGTGGTGAGCTGATACATGCGACCGCCGAGTTGCAAGTGGGACTGCACCGTGCCGGTCAAATTACGCAAACGCGTCAACGCGGCTTGCTGGTCGGCATAAAAGATACCAATGCTGCCGTTTACCACAGCCTCCGGATCAAAGCCTGGAATCTGCTTGCGAAAAGCCTCTGCATCGCGGCGCAACACATCGCGCAACGCATGGTTGATGTAGAGCACCGTGCCGTCATCCGCTGCAATACGCACGGGCAGGCTAACGTTGTCCAAGGCAGCCTTCACGCGGGCGTTGAAGCGCGCCGCAATGTCCGCCGCCAGCATTTGCGCGCGTGCGCTTTCCGCCGCTTCGGTGATCTTTTTCTTCTCGCCGGGCAGGGCTTCCATGCGACCGTCAAACAGACCATGCGCGTACTGGCCAATCAGTTCCACCAGACGTGCATTGAGCGCGGTCTGCGCACTCACCATTTGGTTGAAGTCGTTCGCCATGGTGCCAAAAGCACCGGCGAATTCATGTGTCGGCATGAGGTGATTGGTTTGGCCGAGTTGGTTATGGCGATGTGCCATATCGGTTTGCGCGGCGTTAAAGGCGACCAGGGTGGTTTGCATGGCGCCCATGGCTTGCAGCAACTGGCCGGGCTCGTCGGTGGCGCTGCTGGTTACGTCGTTGTCCAAACGCCCTTGGGAAACGGCTTGCGCCACCGCTACGGCGCGGCCCAGCGGCCCCAGAATGCTGCGTGCAATGGCAAAAGCGATAGCTGCTGTCAAGGCAAGCGCCAGCACAAGGGCGGCGCCCACTTTCTCAATTTCCACAATCATTTCAGCGCGCAACTCATCCATGTACAGGCCGGAGCCAATCACCCAACCCCAGGGTTTGAAGCCGGTGACGTAGGAGACTTTTTCCACCGGTTGCTCCATGCCTGGCTTGGGCCACAGGTAGCTGAGGTAGCCGGCACCGTCTTTCTTGACGGTGTCTACAAAGCGCACAAACACGGCATTGCCGTCCGGGTCCTTGACGCCGCTGACATCTTTGCCGTTGAGTTCGGGCTTGAAGGGGTGGGTGATCAAGCGCACGTCCATGTCGTTGATCCAGAAGTACTCTTTGCCGGCATAGCGCGCGTCGTTGACGGCCTTGATGGCCAGTGCCTGGGCCTGCTCACGGGTAAGTTGGCCTGCAACCTCCTGTTTGTAGGTGGATTCCACAATCGAACTCACCACCTCCACGCTTTGCTTGATGGCGGCTTTGCGCGCCGCATAACTGCTTTGGTATTGCTGCCACACCAGCAGGGAGCTGAGAATTACCAGCACTATCGCCCCAAAACCGGCAAGCATTGCCAACTTCCACTTGATTGACAATTTGCTGAGCAGACCATCGGTCGATTGCACACGGGTGTTCAAGATCGCAGCTCCAATGAAAATTAATTATTAGAGCCATTATGTACAAAGCTAAGCGCGCTCGGTACCCGTCAGCCGTGAGGGCTGTGGCAAACTCGCGGCCTGAGCGTTTTGGCAACCTTTGCCATGCAGTTTTTGAGTCGTAATCGTTCTCCCAGTCCCCATGCAAAAAATCATCGCGCAGATCGCGCAAGAAATCCGTGTTCGTCCAAATCAGGTTGAAACTGCCGTGGCCCTGCTAGATGGCGGTGCGACCGTGCCGTTTATCGCCCGCTACCGCAAGGAAGCCACTGACGGTTTGGACGACATCCAATTGCGCGAGCTCGAGGCGCGCCTCTCGTACCTGCGCGAACTGCGCGACCGCAAGGTGGCGGTAGTGAAGAGCATTGAAGAACAGGGCAAGATGACCCCGGCCCTGTTGGCCGCCATTGACGCCTGCACGACCAAGCAAGAGCTTGAAGATCTGTACCTGCCGTTCAAGCCCAAGCGCCGCACCAAGGGCATGATTGCCGGCGAGGCTGGCATCGAACCGCTGGCCGAGAAGCTGTTTGCCAACCCGGCCCTGGTGCCAACCGACGAAGCCCAAGCCTTCGTCTTGGCCGAAAAAACCGAGGCTGGGGATGACTTCATGACGGTGCAAGCCGTGCTGGACGGTGTGCGCGACATCCTGTCCGAGCGCTGGGCCGAAGACCCTGTGCTGGTGCAGGACTTGCGCGAATGGCTTTGGCACGAGGGTTTGCTGCAGTCCACGTTGATGGCAGGCAAGGACGAAACCAACCCCGACGTGGCCAAGTTTCGCGACTATTTTGCCTACGACGAGCCGATCGGCCGGGTGCCCTCGCACCGCGCGCTGGCAGTGTTCCGTGGGCGAGCGCTGGACATGCTGGACGCCAAATTGGTGTTGCCCGAGCCGCCGGTCGCCACGCCGGCTCCTGTGGCAGTCGGTTCAGCAAAGGCCAGGCCCGCCCCCGTGGTAACGCTTGCCGAGGGACGTTTGGCACTTAAGTTGGGCTGGAGCCACCAGGGCCGTGCAGGCGACGACCTGATTCGCAAATGCGTGGCCTGGACCTGGAAGGTCAAACTCAGCCTGTCTACCGAACGTGACCTGTTTGCGCGACTGCGTGAAGGCGCCGAAAAAGTGGCTATCAAGGTATTTGCCGACAATCTGCGCGACCTGCTGCTGGCTGCCCCGGCCGGGCCACGCGTGGTGATGGGCCTCGACCCGGGCATTCGCACCGGCGTGAAGGTGGCCGTGGTGGATGCCACCGGCAAACTGGTGGAAACCTCGACCGTTTTCCCGCACGAGCCGCGCAAGGACTGGGATGGCTCGCTGCACACGTTGAGCGCGCTTTGCCTGCGCCACGGCGTGAACCTGATTGCCATTGGCAATGGCACGGCCAGCCGCGAGACCGACCGGCTGGCAGCCGACCTGATCAAGCTGATGGCCAAGAGCCATGCGCCTGCAATCGACAAAGTGGTGGTGTCCGAAGCTGGCGCCTCGGTGTACTCTGCCAGCGAATTCGCCTCTCA
>CANFNO010000492.1 GCA_947447845.1 Burkholderiales bacterium
CATATGCGGACGAAGTTGCGCGCAATTTTGAATAGGGTGCCCAACAACGAACCGTCCGTCTGCAAGGATGCGTTGCTTTCGACCAAAGGGGCAATGGCGACCAGTTGCTATTCGCTCCCGGTTTAGTAGACCCTTTGACCAAATCAGGCGACAACAGGTCTGGTAGCGTCGGGGCGATTCATTGGGTTGAGCATGCGACGTGCGTTATCTGCGATGGCTGCGGCCACGAACCCAAACAGCGGTGGTGGGAAATCGTGGCCCATTCCCTCGACGATGCGTAGTTCGGCTCCTTTTATATTGGCCGCCGTGTCCTTCCCGGCTTCCGGGGAAACTAGCAGATCGTCTGACCCATGTATCACAAGCGTCGGGGCACTTATCTTGGCTAGTCGTGCTCTCAAGTCCCCGGTTGCTGCGATGGCGGCGATGTGGCGCCAAAACCCGCTTGGGTTATATGCGCGTTTGAGTTCGGCCAAGGCTTGATCTCGTTGGGCGGATTCGTCAAACGGATAGCCTTGGCCGGCAATCACTTGAGAAAAGGCGACGCAATGTGCGAGATAGCCCTGTTCGTCTTTCAAGGGATGTGGCGCGGGCGATGTCATCGCCGCCATCACTGCAGGACTGGCCTGCGGCAGATCACGGTTACCAGTGCTCGACATCATGGAAACCAGAGATAGAACGCGACCAACATGCTCGCTGGCCAACAGCTGCGCAATCATGCCGCCCATTGATCTCCCGACCACGTGCGCTTTTCTGATCTTCAACGCATCGAGAAGTCCTACAGCGTCGTTCGCCATATCGAAGAGCGTGTAGGGGACATGGGGCGTTTCGCCGCGAGAGACTGCGTCGGCAATTGCAGCGAGATCTGGCATCGACGCGTTAGGGAAGTGGGTTGAAAGGCCCGCATCGCGATTGTCAAAGCGAATCACGCGGTAGCCTTGCTCTGCCAATAGCTGGCAAAACGCTTCGCTCCAACGAATCATCTGCGTGCCCAGACCGGAAATCAGCAGAACCACTTCCGCCTCGGGGTTGCCAAAACAATCGTATTCAATTTCAATTCCGTTCGCTTTAATGTTGGGCATGGCGGGTCGTCCTTGCAAGCGTTACCAGTGCTGCGCAAACCATCTCAACCGCTGCGGGGGCGATTGATTCGACTGCTTCGGTGCAAATGCTATCGGCGGTCTCGCGCGCGGCGTTCACCAGCGCACGCCCGGCAGGGCGAAGCGCGGCCTGACGAAGTCCATTCGCGCCCTCGCGCACCACGAGGCCAATCTTTTCGAGCAAGATCAACTGACGCAGCACAGCCGATTGGGGCTGACCCATCGGACGCACGAGTTCCGCAATGCCGACCCGACCACCGTCCGCTTGCGCAAGCAAATTCAGTAGCGCAAAGTCATTGAAACTGATGCCGTGGTAGAGCCCCAACTCTTCGTCAAGCTTGCGTTGCAGGCTGGCGTGGGCACGGTGTAGCGCCAAGCCGAAGCCGAGATTCGTGTTCATCGAGGTTCGCTCCTGGGTTCGTCGTAACCGAGTTCGCCGACACAAGGGATTTCCTGGCGCCACAGGCCAACCAGCATTTCCAATTCCTGCACCGCATTGAACGCGGGGTCTTCGCTGGGTTTGACCCGATCGAGCACTTCGAAGAGAAAATTAGTCTCGCCGTGATCGACCCAATCCTGCGCAAGCCTCGCATTGCGATGCTGTCCATGACGCAGTTCAAAATGATGCCGGTTGAGCGTGCCCTGAACGTTCGTACTTCCGGCAACCAAGGCCCGACCCGTGATCTGGTTACGGATCGCATAAACACCGGCTCGGGTTTTCGTCTCCAGATACTCTCGTTTCAGCGTTTTATTGTTTGTCATCGTCAATCCTTTTTGTTCCAAATGCGTCACGGTGCAAGCGAAGGCACTTCTGCCAACGGCAGCGGGTAAGCCAGGCACCTGAGGTAATCGCGAACGTCGGACGGCCAAGCTTCGGTTTGTAGGAGGAACTTTGCCGCGTCGTTCGCGAACAGCGCCCGTGACGCCTCTTCAAACCCAGCCATGTCACCAGCCATGGTGGACATGAAGTGGTACGCACATTCATTGGCCCGGCGCTGCCGGTCTCGGTCCACGTTGGCCCGGCGTGCCTCATCAACCAGTTTTCGCAAAGTCACCGACGCACCGCCTCGCTGTGCAGCCAACCAATCCCAGTGGCGCGGCAGTAGCGTGACTTCGCGCGCGACGACCCCAAGCTTTGGTCGGCCACGGCCACGTGGCTCATCCGATTCCTCGGAGTTGATCAATGCCGATTCGTTTCCTTGAAGCGGGTAGCCCTCTGGCGGCAGACGTGCCAACATCTCGGCATCGCTTCCTCGAATATCAATTTCGACAACTTGGCCAGTCTGGTCGCAGAAGGTCAGCAGCGGACTGGTGATGTCGGAAGCCAGTGCGTGTTTCACCGCCAATGCATTGACCGTCAAGTTGCCAGAGGCGATGCGCTTGTGGCCGTTGAAGCTGGTGAAGGAGGGGGTTGCGGTATCAGTCACGGTGAGATCTGTTTTGAGTTGGATAAACGAATAATACCCGGGTTAAATTGATACGTCAATAATACCCGGATGAAAATAGGCCATCCTGCTCTGTGACTGGCGCGCCGGGACTGCCAAGGCCCGCTGCATGGCTCGACACCACCGAAGTGAAAGTCCTCCCTGCGCAAATTCGGTTAGCGCCCAGCGGAGGGTTGCGCTTCACCCGTTCGTAAACTCAGGTTTGCCCAACAAGCCAAAGGGCAATATCCAGATCAGACCAATTTGTCGACGTTCTGGCCTAAATTGGATGGGTCGGTATTGGTGCTTTTCGTGGCCACCGCGGATGGGTGAGACAGGGCGTAGATCGCTGCCTCCTGAACGGAAACCACGCCATCCTTGTTCGTGTCCGCTGCTGCATAGGTCTGGGAAGAATTGCCCGCGCCGCCAGGTCCACCGGCACCGCCTGGCCCCCCGGATTTACCTGCTTTGCCGGGGCCACCCGCACCGCGAGGACCACCTTGCGGGGCGTCTGAAGGGGGCGCTAGGTTGCCATTTTTTATTGCGGCTTCAATGTCCGACTTGGCAATGCTTCCGGTCTTTTTGGTGTCTATGGAGTCGTACATTTTCGTGGCATCGGCGGTGGAGACGCCTTTGGCAGTCAATGCCGAAACAAATTGATCCTTGGTAACTTTGCCGGTGTTGTTTGGATCGAGTTCTTTCATCATCTTGGATGCCATCTGGGACGCTATCCTGGATGGGTCGAATCCGCCGCCACTTCCGCTGCCAACGGAACTGATTGACATAGACATACTGAACTCCTCTTTGTGGATTAGCGAACCGACACGATTGGATTCTCACCCTTAACATCGGCACCGTTATTCCGCCAATTGAGCCCTTGCCGATGTAAAGCCGAGTAAAGGTGCAGTGGCAAAGCCTGGCAAAAATAGATTTGACCGCGTTAGCTTGTTTAAATGGCTTCAACATAAACG
>CANFNO010000493.1 GCA_947447845.1 Burkholderiales bacterium
CATTGACGAGATTGTCAAAGTGCACATGAACAAAGACCAGATCGACATCCGTGGTCAGGCCGTGTTGTTTGAAACCGGCTTGTACGCCAAGCTGCCTACCGACATGGACGAGAAACTGGCCCTGGCCATTCTGGACGTGGCCGGTGCGCCAGCCCAAACCGCGCGCCTGGTGCAGCCGGGCCAGACCGTCGTCGTGATTGGCGGCGGCGGCAAGTCCGGCACGCTGTGTGTTTATGAAGCCAAGAAGCGCGTGGGAGCCAGCGGCTGTGTCATTGGCGTCTCGCCCTTTGCCAAAGACTGCGAGCGCATGCAGGCACTGGGTTGGGCCGACCACACGTTGCAGGTGGACGCCACCGATGCACTTGGCCTGATGCAGGCCGTGTCCAAAGTCACCGATGGCCGCCTGGCCGATGTGGTGATCAACTGCGTCAACATCCAGAACACCGAGATGGGCAGCATTCTGGCCACGCGTGAGCACGGCACGATTTACTTCTTCTCCATGGCCACCAGCTTTACCGCCGCTGCTTTGGGTGCCGAAGGCGCGGGCAAGGATGTACAAATGATTGTGGGCAATGGCTATGCCACCGGCCACGCCGAACACGCGCTCAATTTGCTGCGCGAGAGCAGCACGCTGCGCGCGCTGTTTGACGAGCTTTACGTCTAAGCCATGCGCGCATCTGTTGCCATCGTCGAAGACCAAACCAGAGCCAGCAGCCTGTGGCAGCGCATCCGTGCGCGTGACGCAGCCACGGGTTTGGCCCTATCGACTTTGGCCATCATGGGCATGACCAAGAACACGGGTAAGACTGTGGCCCTGAACCATGTGCTGGCACAGGCCGCAGCTTCGAACGTGCGTGTAGGCGTGACATCCATAGGCCGCGACGGCGAGGACCATGACCAGGTCTACATGGTGCCCAAGCCGCCGGTATTGGTCTGGCCCGGCAACCTGGTAGCGACTGCACGCGCCACCTTGCAGCGTGCCAAGGCGCGCAACAAATTCATTGCGTCCACCGGTATTCACAGCCCGATGGGCGAGATCGTGCTGGTGCAGGTGCTGGAGTACGGCGAGATGGAAATTGCCGGTGCCTCGCGCAGCACCGACCAACGCACCGTGATTGCCCTGCTCAAACAATGCGGTGCTGATCTGGTCTTGCTGGACGGTGCACTCGGGCGCAGCCACCATGCGTCACCTGCCATTGCAGAGGGCGTGATTCTGTCGACCGGTGCTGCCATTGGCGGCGGCATGGGTGATGTGATTCGCAAGACGCGTGACCGTCTGGCCATTCTGGGTCTGGTGCAAGCGCCACCAACTACTCGTGCGCTGTGCGCCGAACTATTCAATGTGGGCGGCGTCGGCATTTGGGCGCGTAACGGCACGCAACTATTTGCCGAGCCGATTGCTACGCTGAATGCGGGTGCCACTTTGCTGCAGTTTGCTGATGCCGACATCGGCACCGTAGCGGTCACCGGGGCCGTGGGCCGCAGCCTATGGCGTGCTGTGCAGACCCTGGCCGACAAGCACCCGGGGATGAGCCTAGTGGTGCATGACGGCACCAAGCTGTTTGTTGACCAACTGGAACTGGCTGCACTGCAAAAGAATGGCAGCAAGGTGTTGGCGCAGCACGCCATCCGTCTGGTGGGCATCACGCTCAACCCCTTCTCCCCTTTTGGCGGCAGCTTTGATGCACAGGAATTTCTAACCACCGCACGCGCAAGCTTTGAAGGCTACGCAGTGTGCGATGTACAGCTTGAAGAACAGGAACGATTCCATGATTAATTTGCAACTGGACCAGGCGCAGATAGACCGCGCCCGCGACCATGCCCGGCGCATTGCGCGCCAGGTATTTGATGAGATGCAGGCCTTTACCACCACCACGGTAGAGCGCGCCACCCTGCGCCTGATGGGCATTGATGGCGTGGACGAAAACTATGTGCCGCTGCCCAATCGCGTGGTCGAGCATTTGCAACAACAAGGCCTGCTGCAATACGGTGCTGCCCTGGCGGTTGCAGACGCCATGCGCACCCTGAACCTGACGGCACAGCAAGTGGCCGAAAAAGTGACGGATGGCAGCCTGACACTGACCGCCCCGCAAGACGGTGCAGCCGCACGCGCTACCGCCGAGGCAGTGGCCGATCAGATGTGCGCCCGCATTGCAGCACAACGCGCGAAACGAACACAAATGATTGAGACCCTGAGCGAAGGCCCCAAGCCCTGGCTGTATTTGATCGTAGCCACCGGAAACATCCATGAAGACGTGGTGCAAGCCCGCGCCGCAGCCGAACAAGGCGCAGACATCATTGCCGTGATTCGCTCCACCGGTCAAAGCCTGTTGGACTATGTGCCCTATGGCGCCACCACCGAAGGCTTTGGCGGCACCTATGCAACGCAGGAAAATTTCCGCCTGATGCGTGCTGCATTGGACGAAGTGGGTACGCGCGTGGGGCGCTACATTCGCCTGACCAATTACTGCTCCGGCCTGTGCATGCCGGAAATCGCCGCCATGGGCGCCATTGAGCGCCTGGACATGATGCTCAACGACTCGATGTACGGCATTATTTTTCGCGACATCAACATGAAGCGCACCTTCATCGATCAATTCTTCTCGCGCATGGTGAATGCCTACGCCGGCATCATCATCAACACCGGCGAGGACAACTACCTCACAACTGCCGACGCCTATGAGGCCGCCCACACCGTGCTGGCATCGCAACTCATCAACGAGCAGTTTGCTTATTTATCGGGCCTGCAGCCAGACCAGATGGGCCTGGGCCACGCCTTTGAAATCGACCCTGAGTTGGAGAACGGTTTCTTGTGGGAACTGGCCCACGCGCAGTTGGTGCGCCAAGTGTTTCCCGATGCGGCGCTGAAATATATGCCGCCCACCAAGCACATGACCGGCAATATATTTAAGGGCCATGTGCAGGACACGCTGTTCAACATTGTCAGCACCGTGACGCAACAAAATATTCACCTGATGGGCATGATGACCGAGGCGATTCATACCCCGTTTATTCAGGATCGTTTTCTGGCCATACAGAACGCCAAATATGTATTCGGCACCATGAAGGACTTGCACGGCGAGATCGAATTCAAGCGCGGCGGCATGATTGAAACCCGCGCCCAGGAAGTGCTGGCCGAGACCGAAGCCATTCTGGCGCGCATCGAAGCCATGAGCCTTGAAGCCGCCATTGGCAAAGGCACATTCGCCGAGATCTCGCGCACCCCCACGGGCGGCAAAGGCCTGGATGGTGTGATCACAAAAGCTGCCGATTACTTCAACCCCTTCCCCATGCGCATGCTCGCCGGAGGTGCCCAACATGTCTGATACCAAATTACCCGAGCAATGGGTCAAGCCCTATGGCGACACGCTAGGCGATGGCCGTGTGCAACTGTCGTTCACCCTGCCCGTGGCCCTGAGCGACACCTCCAAGGAAGGTGCCAAGCGCCTCGCCCTGATGATGGGCATGGAAGAGCCTGCCGTAACGCATGC
>CANFNO010000494.1 GCA_947447845.1 Burkholderiales bacterium
GAGATATAGCCCGCCAGGCCGCGTACTCCGAACAGAAGCAGCAGGGATGCTGGAACGGTCCAAATCGCCAGTGAGCCTTGTTGAAACCCACGATCTAACAAGGGTTTGAGCAGCGCCGGTATCAGGGGTTCGGTTGCCGCTGCGACCATAGCGCTCAGTGCAACCAGTAGCCATGTGCCTGGCATGCTGCCAAAGTAGGGTGCAAACCGGCGCATACGCACCAGCATCGGCTCATTCGGTCCCTGCGCGGCTTCACTGGCCTTTGGGTTTTTGTCAGCGGGCTTCGTCATAGATTCTGTCGTTGGGTCCTATGCGGGTGTGCTGCTAACACGTGCAGAGATAGTTGTCTGCACGCCCAGAGCCATGAGCAGGCCCAGAACCGTGCACAAGTAGTCCCCAATCAAGGCGTCATACAAGCTCGAATTGAAAAGGCAGGTAACGACCGTGACTGCAATCGCCGTGTATGTTGCCCTTTGAACCGTAGGCGGGAAACGCTTTGCGTCCAGTGCCATGGCCAGAAACAGTGTTATCAGCAGCAGCGTGCCCCCGACACCCAACTCCACGCCCCACAAAAGAAATTCCTGGTGGGGATTACTGGAATTGCCGACGCCAAAATCGGCCGTCGCCTTGTCGCCATCCATGCGCTTCACAGCCGGTGTCCAGCTGCCTACGCCATAGCCTGTCCAGGGCTTGAGTTCAATGGCCTGTATCGAGCGGCGCCAGGCATTGAGTCTCCAACCAGATGAGGTGGCGGTATCACCGTTCTGCGAATAGCTCTTGCTTTCGTGTACCACCTCTGAAAAACGTGCAGAAATTTTGTTGGAGCCAGTCAACATAGCCAACGTCAATACTATCGGAACGGCAAATACGAGCGCCCATCGAGCCTTGCTTGGGAGTCCCCACAGGCAAGCAAGTCCGAGCACCACAAAGCAGGCCACGTATCCGGTTCGGCCTGGTAAAAGCAGCAATACATTCAGCAATGCGGCCAGCGCAATCACGGTAGCCAATGGGCGGGACCATCTCCATTCGGTGTGAAGGTGCCAGACCACACTGGCGAGTGTGGACAGCATGATGGATTGGTCCAGATAGCTTTCACTGAACACCACGTAGTGAGTCTTTAAACTGGCTTGGTCATTGAAGACCCAAGGCAGTGAAATACCAGTGGCGAGTAGCCAGGAACTGGCCAGAATGAATACTTGTGCTGTGGTGAATACCTTCAAGGCCAGGTGTGCTTCCTTCACCGAGCGAATGAGATACACCAGCAGAAGTATCTGCAAAAGTTTCATGTGTTTGAGCAATATACCGAGCGCGAAATCAATGTCGACCTCGGTCCACAGCAGACTGCAGGTAAAGGCAAACACGATCAACAGCAGCACTTTTGTTGTGTGTATGCCCAGTTGGGACGGTTTGTTTGCACCCTGGAAATTCCAGGTCAGCAAGTAGCCAAGGGTCGTTGTGAACAGCAGCAACTTGGACAAAGTGACCCAGGCCATTGGCAGACTTGCGGCCAGTGCGGCAAAACAAACTACGTAGAGGCGCAGATTCCCCTTGGCTTTGGATGATGACGGCATGTCAAGGTTCTTACTCAGGCTTGAGCGCCTGTGGCGGTTTCCATTGCTCGGCGCTTTGCATCTCCAGCGCCTTCACATAGCGGTAAAACGTGCCTTCAAAATTCCCCAGCGCAATCACAAACCCGGCCCAGCCATCTAGAAAACCCAGCTTGAACACATAGTGCTTCACGAAGGACCAGATGCCGTGAATCAGGGCGGAGCCCATGCTGATTTTTTTGTGCTTGATCTTCTCTGCCCCAAGCGATGAATAGCGATTGGCCTTGTGCATGACTTCGGCCATATTTTTAAAGGGAAACTGCCAGATGGCGTTTTTCATGTGGCCCACGGGCTTGTCGCTGCTCAGCTCATAGCCTTCGTGGACGGGTTTGAGGTCATAGCGCATCTTGCCGTTGCGAAACAGTTGGGGCTGTCGGTAGTTGGGGTACCAACCGGAGTGCTTGATCCACTTGCCCATAAAGAAATTGCGGCGTGGTGTCCAGTAGGCGTCTGCAGATTCCGGGTTGTTGACGATGGCTTTGATCTCTTCGGCCGCCTCGGGTGTGCAGCGTTCGTCGGCATCCAGGCTGAAAATCCATTCGTGCGTACAGGCGGCGATGGCATGGTTGCGCAAGTCGCCGAAGCCCTTGAATTCCACCTGCACCACTCGAGCTCCCATTTCGGTAGCGATATCCTGCGTGCCGTCGGTGCTATGGGAGTCGACCACAATAATTTCGTCGGCCCAGCGTGCGCTTTCAATAGTCGCCCGGACTTTTTCCGCTTCGTTGAAGGCAATGATGTATACGGAAACCAGGGACATTGAAGGTGATAACATCAAAAAATCGTTAGAAGCAGCTTGCCTTTTGGGGCATAGCCTCGGTGCTTGAGTCTATTCCAAAATGTCAGCAGTCAATTTGATCTCCATAGTCATCACCACCTACAACCGAAGCGATGCCTTGGCAACCGTGTTGGCTGCCTTGGCGGTTCAGGATGACACTTCTTTCGAAGTGATTGTTGCTGATGATGGCTCCACCCAAGCCCATCAAGACGCCATGCAAGCCTCAGCCAAATTCTGTGGTTTGCCACTGATTCATGTCTGGCATCCGGATGTGGGCTTCACGGCTTCGCGGGTGCGCAACCTGGGTGTTGCAGCCTCTGGGGGGGACTACATCATTCTGCTGGATGGGGATTGCGTTCCCGAGACCGATTTTGTGAGCCAGCATCGCAGGCTCAAAGAGCAGGGCTGTTTTGTGAACGGTAGCCGTGTGATGTTGTCTGAATCGTTGACACAGCAGGCAGTCGCCGGAATGACCAAGGTCTATGGGCGCAGCTTGTTCTTCTGGCTGGGGCAACGATTATCGGGTGGCGCCAGCAAACTGGGCTCGTTGCTGCGTTTGCCCGATTTTTCCGCGCGCACCCATGCCAACTTTCAATGGAAAGGCATCCGCAGTTGCAATATGGGCGTTTGGCGCAGTGACTATGAGGCGGTGAACGGCTTTGACGAGTCGTTCGTCGGGTGGGGTCATGAGGATGCCGACTTTGTCTTGCGACTGCACAACGCCGGTGTAAAGCGCAAGAACGGGTTTTGCGCGACTGAGGTCTACCACCTCTGGCATAAGCAGTCCAGTCGAACCGCCGAGTCTGCCAACGCAGCGACCGTTCGGCAGCGGATGCACAGCGCGCAGGTGCTACCAACAATTGGTTACAGGGAAAGCCAGGCCGCACAAGATGTGGTCATACGCAGATGGGGATAATCGAAGCACGATGACGAAAATTTTCTCAATACTCTTACTTGTTTTGCTGCATGCCAGTGCCTGGGCGCAGTTTCGCGTGGAGGTGTCCGGGGTTGGTCTGACGCAGATTCCGGTGGCATTGGTTGCCTTTAAAGGTGAGGACGTAGCGCTTCAGAAGATTTCTGCGATCGTTCAGGCCGACTTGGA
>CANFNO010000495.1 GCA_947447845.1 Burkholderiales bacterium
CAAGCTGGCTTACTCTGCCAAGAACCGTTCTGCTTCGATTCGTATTCCGTTTGTGGCGAACCCCAAGGGCCGTCGCGTGGAAGCTCGCTTCCCCGATCCTCTGATGAACCCTTACCTGGGCTTTGCTGCTTTGTTGATGGCCGGTCTGGACGGCGTGGAAAACAAAATCCATCCGGGCGAAGCAGCCACCAAGGATCTGTACCATCTGCCTCCCGAGGAAGATGCGTTGGTGCCAACCGTGTGCCACAGCCTCGACCAGGCGCTTGAGCACCTGGACAAGGACCGTGCGTTCCTGACCAAGGGCGGCGTGTTCACTGACTCCATGATCGATGCCTACATCGAACTGAAGATGGGTGAAGTAACCCGTTACCGTATGTCGGTGCACCCAGTCGAATTCGACATGTACTTCTCCCTGTAATCGGGGCTGCCAGTTGCGTCTGCTTTGCGGACGTAGCAAGGAAAAAGGACTGCTCTGGCAGTCCTTTTTTTGTTGTGCTTTATCTACTTTTGCGGCAATGCAGCGGGGCTTGCCGGGAGGCACATCTGCAGGGTCAAATTTTTGGCGCATACTGCTCGCCTGACCCGGCATTCGCCATGGGTGGACTAAAAATGAAATTTGTATTTTTGCTCCTATTTATCTCTTCGGGCTTGCTTTCGGCGCATGCGGCCGATGACCGCATTTATCGCTGCGGCAATGAATACACCAACACGGTGACTGACGCCCAGGCCAAGAATTGCAAGCTCATTTCTGGCGGCAACGTGACAGTCATCCAAGCCATCAAAGCCCCACCAAGCAAGGCCGCCGCATCCGGTCAGCGTAGCGACACTGCGGAGCAGCGCAGCAAAGACTCTGATGCCCGAATGATCCTTGAAGCTGAGCTTAAAAAAGCCGAAGCCAAGCAGGCTGAATTGCTTAAGGAATACAACAATGGCGAGCCCGAAAGGCTCGGCCCGGAAACCCGCAATAACCAGAAGTACCTCGATCGTGTGGCAGAGCTAAAGGCCGCCATTGGCCGAAACGATGCGGATATTGCCGGAATCAAACGCGAGTTGTCGCGTGTTCCCGCGCAGCCCAGTTCTGCTTCTTCGAGTGCGACCAACGGAAGGTAGCGGGTTTGAATCAGCTTTCCATGACGACGCCTGGCGGGCGTGGCAAAGACGTTGCACTGGCAAACTACCAGCCCTTTGACCTTCTGGCTACTTTGGTCACGGTGGTGGATCGCATGGGGCGGGTGTTGTATTCCAACGCGGCATTGGAAGACGTGCTGGGCATCTCACGCCGCAGCATCGTCGGCACGGCCTTTGCCGAGGCATTTACCGACCCTAGCCAATTGCAAAATGCGCTGGAAGGGGTCATCGAAAACGAGTTTGGCGCCATGCGATATGACGCCTGGCTTAAACGCGTGGGCTATGAAGCCCTGCCGGTGCACGTCATCATCACCCGCACGGACCCGGCTGAAGACATCATTGTCGAACTGGTACCTCTGGAGCAGCAGACCCGCCAGGACCGCGAAGAGCGCATTCTGGAGCAGGCCCAAACCAACAAGGAACTGATTCGCAACCTGGCGCATGAAATCAAGAATCCGCTGGGTGGAATTCGTGGCGCTGCGCAATTGCTTGAACTGGAAATGAATTCACCCGATCTGACCGAATACACCCAGGTCATCATCCATGAGGCGGATCGCTTGCAAAGCCTGGTGGACCGACTTCTGGCGCCGCATCGCAGGCCGCACATGGTCAGCGATGTCAATATCCACGAAGTCTGTGAACGTGTGCGCTCCCTGATCCTGGCCGAGTTTCCCAAAGGGCTGAAGGTGGTGCGCGATTACGACACCTCCATTCCCGAGTTTCGAGGCGACCACGAGCAATTGATTCAGACCGTGCTTAACATCGCGCATAACGCGGCGCACGCCCTGGCTGATCGCATCGCAGAAGGCGATGCTGAACTGACCTTCAAGACCCGCGTGATGCGCCAGATAACTTTTGGCAAACAGCGCTACCGGTTGGCATTGGAATTGCATGTCATTGATAACGGACCTGGCGTGCCAGATTCGATCAAGGACCGCATTTTCTATCCGCTGGTGTCGGGCAGAGAGGGCGGCTCAGGACTAGGCCTGACATTGGCACAAACCTTTGTTCAGCAGCACCATGGTTTGATCGAAGTGGATAGCGTGCCAGGCCGTACGGATTTCAAAATTCTGATTCCGTTACCGTAATGCCAGACACAAGGGATAAGAAAACCATGAAGCCTATTTGGATCGTTGACGATGACCAGTCCATACGCTTCGTTTTAGAAAAAGCCTTGTTGCGCGAGCACTTGCCGACCCGCAGCTTTTCGAATTCGCGTGATGTGTTAGCGGCCTTGAGTACGGCGGCAGATGACGAAGGGCCGCAGATTCTGGTCAGCGATATTCGCATGCCCGGCGGTTCCGGCCTTGAGTTGCTGGAAAAGGTCAAAGCCAAGTTCCCCGGCCTGCCGGTGATCATCATGACGGCCTTCTCTGACCTGGATAGCGCCGTGAGCGCCTTTCAAGGCGGTGCGTTCGAGTACCTGCCCAAGCCTTTTGATCTGCCCAAGGCGGTGGAACTGATTCGCCGTGCAGTGGAAGAAAGCCAGCGCGAAGAAGTGAGCGAAGAGCGCATGGCCGAAGCGCCCGAAATGCTCGGCCAGGCACCGGCCATGCAGGATGTGTTTCGTGCCATCGGGCGTCTGGCGCAGAGCAATGTCACGGTGCTGATCACCGGCGAATCCGGCTCTGGCAAGGAACTTGTTGCCCGTGCGTTGCACAAGCACTCGCCGCGTGCCGGTGGCCCGTTTGTAGCCATCAACACGGCCGCTATCCCGAAAGACCTGCTGGAAAGCGAACTGTTTGGCCATGAGCGCGGGGCCTTTACCGGCGCGCAAACCATGCGCCGTGGTCGCTTCGAGCAGGCTGATGGCGGCACCTTGTTTCTGGACGAGATTGGCGACATGCCGTTCGAGTTGCAGACGCGGCTGTTACGCGTGCTGTCGGACGGGCATTTCTACCGCGTCGGCGGCCACAGCGCCGTCAAAACCAACGTGCGCGTGATAGCGGCGACGCACCAGGACCTGGAGCAGCGCGTCAAGGAAGGTGGCTTCCGCGAAGACTTGTTTCACCGCCTGAACGTCATCCGCTTGCGCCTGCCGGCATTGCGTGAGCGCAAGGAAGACGTTTCGATGTTGACGCGCCACTTTCTGCAGCAAAGTGCTCAGCAGTTGGGCGTGGAGCCCAAACGCATCTCAGACGCGGCACTGGTCTGGCTGGAGGGCTTTGCCTTCCCCGGCAATGTGCGTCAGCTGGAAAATCTGTGCCATTGGCTCACCGTCATGGCACCCGCGCAGTTGATTGAGCCCAAAGACTTGCCGCCGGAAATTGGCGTTTCCCGGTCTGATGCAGCACAGCCTAAATCGGGCATTGCTCCGATGCCACAAAGCGTGGAAGTGGTTGCACCTGCCCAAG
>CANFNO010000496.1 GCA_947447845.1 Burkholderiales bacterium
GAACTGGGTTTTATCGCGGGTGAACCGGTGCTGATGTTGCGCCGGGGTCCGGGCGGGCGCGAACCGTTGGCCGTGCAAATCGGCGAAACCTTGTTTGCCCTGCGACTGGTGGAGGCGCAAAGCGTATCTGTCACCGTCATCGAAACCACTTTCGAAACAACTACCGAAACCGCTCCGGCCTGAAGCGCAATGTCCCAAACCCTGACAGCCAGCCCTAAGATCATTGCCCTGGTCGGCAACCCCAATTGCGGCAAGACCGCTTTATTCAATCTGCTGACTGGTGCGCGCCAAAAGGTGGCCAATTACGCCGGTGTAACCGTTGAGCGCAAGGTCGGAGCAGCCCGCCTGCACACGGGTCAGACGATTTCAGTCGTGGATCTTCCTGGCTCCTACAGCCTGCACCCTTCGACGCCGGATGAGCAGGTGATGCTGGAAGTGGTGGAAGGCCGCCGCACTGGTGAAGCGGCGCCTGACATCATCGTGGCCGTGGTGGATGCCACCAATTTGCGCATGAACCTGCGCCTGGTACTGGAACTCACGAGCCTGGGCAAGCCCCTGATCGTCGCATTGAACATGGCCGACGTGGCACGTGAACACGGCTTGAAGATCGATGTGGAATTATTGTCAAGAGAACTGGGCTGCCCGGTGATCGAGACCGTGGCGGTGCAAAAAAACGGGCACGCAGCGTTGCTCTCGCAACTAGCCATTCAGCTTGCAACGTTGGCACACGCGCCAGCCCCTGCCATTGTTGCCGCCACGACCTTGGCCGGGACCGAGGCAGTGCCAGAAGCTCCACTGCGTCCCAACTCTGTTGAGTTGCAAGCCCGTGTGCGGCGCATTCTGGCGCTGGTGTCTCCGCAGGTGCCCAAACTGGGCCGCTTTCAATACAAACTAGACGCGGTTGTGATGCACCCGGTCTGGGGGTTGGTGTTATTGGCCATAGTGCTGTTCATGATCTTTCAGGCAGTCTTTTCCTGGGCCAACGTGCCTATGGATCTGATAAAGGCGGCTGTGGCGGCAACCGGTGAATGGATCACCGGCCACATGGATGACGGACTCTTGCGCAGCTTGCTGGTGGATGGTGTGATTGCAGGTGTGGGCGGCGTGCTGGTGTTTTTGCCGCAAATTTTGATTCTGTTTTTCTTCATCCTGCTGCTGGAAGACTCTGGCTACCTGCCTCGGGCTGCCTTTTTGTTGGACAACCTGATGGGCAAAGTGGGCTTGTCGGGTCGCGCCTTTATTCCCTTGCTTTCAAGCTTTGCCTGCGCCATTCCCGGCATCATGGCTACGCGCACGATTGCCAATTGGAAGGATCGTCTGGCCACCATCATGGTCGCGCCGCTGATGACCTGCTCAGCACGCTTGCCTGTCTATGCCCTACTGATTGGCGCCTTTGTGCCGGCGCGGGACGTGGGCTGGTTTGACCTGCGTGGCCTTACATTGTTCGGCCTGTATATCGCGGGCGTGGTCAGCGCCATGGCCGTAGCCTGGATCTTCAAACGCGTGTGGATGAAGTCGCACTATCAGCCGCTGATGTTGGAACTGCCGCCTTACCGCAAACCCAGTCTGCGCAATCTGGGGCTGGGCCTATGGGAGCGTGCCCGCATCTTCCTGAGCCGGGTCGGCGGCATCATCTTTTCGTTGATGGTCATTTTGTGGTTCTTCTCCACTTTCCCCGGCCCGCCTGCAGGGTGGGATGCAAGCCAGGGCCCGGCCATCCAGTACAGCCTGGCCGGCATGCTGGGCCATGCGCTGGAATATGTGTTTGCTCCGATTGGTTTTAACTGGCAGATCAGCATTGCGCTGGTGCCGGGCATGGCCGCCCGTGAAGTAGCTGTCGGGGCGCTGGGGACGGTGTATTCACTCTCGGCTGCCGACAGCGGCGTGGCCGACTCACTGGCTCCGGTGATCGCGCAGGGCTGGTCTCTGGCGACGGCCTACTCGCTCTTGGCCTGGTTTGTGTTTGCGCCGCAGTGCCTGTCCACTTTGGCGGTGGTGCGGCGCGAGACCAATTCCTGGAAGTACCCGCTGATCATGGCCGCCTATCTGTTTGCCCTGGCCTATGCGGCTGCGTTTGTCACCTTCCGCATCACCCAGGCTTTAGGGGGCTAAGACCTATGGCACAAAACATCATCGTCGCCATACTCGTGGTGGGTTGTTTTGTCTATGCGCTTTGGACGCTTGCGCCCAAGGCGCCGCGTAGCCGTGTGGCAACGGCGTTACTGAAACTGCCATTGCCATGGGTGTTGCAAAAGCCCCTGATGGCGGCTGCGCGCCAGCAGGGCGGTTGCGGATGTGACGGTTGTGACCGCTCGACCACGGCCAAATTTCCTGCAGCTTCAGGTGCTGCTGATCAGGAAATGAAACCTGAGTTTCAACCCATGACTTTCGTGCGCGGCAATTACGCGAAAAAGTCACCACCTTGAAAATTTAGCGCCCCAACTCCTGGGCTGACCAAACCAGAATCATGGGCGGTGGTGCGCGGCCGTTCTCGTCTAAGGGCAGCTTCTCAGCCTTGTCGATGGCGTTGATAGCAGCATCGTCCCAGGACTTGGTGCCGCTTGACTTGGTAATCTTGCGGCTCGTGATGCTGCCGTCCGAGGCAGTCCGGATCTCGATCTCGGTGGTGGGATTGCCACTCACGGTTTCGGTATAGGTGTGGAAGCGCTTGATATATGCGCGAATGCGCCCCTTGTAGCTGTCTGATGGCGCTTTGGCCTCCAGCGCAGTGCTGGTGGAACCCGGTGCGCCATTTCCACTGGGTCCGGCCAAGCTCGAATTGCGCTTGATGGTGGCCTTGCGCTGCTCCTCGATCAGTTGCGCCTCTTTCAGGTCATCCTTGCGCTGTTGTTCTTCTTTTGCTTTGGCGAGCTTGTCCTTTTTATCCTGCTCCAGTTTGGCCTGCTTTTGCTTTTCCAGTTCGGCCAGCTTTTTCTTCTCGACCTCGGCTTTTTCGAGCGCCAGCTTCTTTTCTAGCAGTTGTTTGGCTTTGGCTTTTTCCTTCAGCTGGGCAATATCTGCGTCAGCCTTGGACGTGTCCGGAGGGACGGGTTTGGGCTCCGGCTTTGGCTCTGGTTTGGGTTCCGGTGGAACAGGCTTAGGTGGCTCGGGCGTTGCGACGGGTTCGGGCGCTGGGGGTGCGGCCTGAATCGGCACACTGGCCCACAACTCGGCCTCAAAGGTTTCTTGCACGGCATCGCGCTTCCATTGCACGCCGACCGACAACACGGCCAACAAAACCACATGGGCCAGAATGGCAAGACCCAATGCGCGCAGCATTCCGGGCGTGGGCGGTGGCGCAAATTCCAGGTGACGCGGTGCGGTTGACATGCGTGGTGTGATGCTTGATGGCTTTAGCGGTTTAGTTAACCAACTGCACCGACAGGCCGACGCGCTGGATACCGGCGCGCTGCAAGGTGTCCATGACGCGCACCACGCTCTCGTATTTCACATTCTTGTCGGCACTGATGAC
>CANFNO010000497.1 GCA_947447845.1 Burkholderiales bacterium
CAGGCACCACCATCCACGCGCAACTCGGACACCTCGGTGCTGCCCGCGCTGACGGCGTCGCGGCCCATCGCCAGAAGGAGCGCGGCACTTTGGTAGGCAATGCTTTCCAGCGAGGCGCGGGCAATATGCGCCAGCGTGCTGCCGCGCGTGAGGCCGGTAATGGAGCCGCGCGCCTCCGGCTTCCAGTAGGGTGCGCCCAGGCCGGTAAAGGCGGGCACCACCATCACACCGCCGGAGTCCGGCACGCTTTCTGCCAGGGCCTGCACCTGTGCGCTGCTTTGGATGGCCTGCAGTCCATCGCGCAACCATTGCACGACCGCGCCACCGACGAACACGCTGCCTTCCAAGGCAAATTCTGGTGCGCCGTGGATGGGCGCAGCGCCGGGCCGCCCCAAGCGAGACCGCGCCCCCTCGGGGGGCAGCGCAGCACGCGAAGCGGCAAGCGTGGGGGCTATTTGTGCCGCGCTAGTAGTGATCAGGCCATTGGCTGATGTTTGGAAGACGCTGCCGGTATGCATCAGCATGAAGCAGCCGGTGCCATAGGTGTTCTTGGCCATACCGGCGGTGAAACAGGCTTGGCCAAACAGGGCGCTTTGCTGGTCACCGGCGACACCGCCAATGGGAATCGCGTGGCCCAACAAAGCGGGGCTGACTTCACCGAAGTGCGATGCGCTGGGTTGCACTGTCGGCATCATGTTTGCGGGAATGTCCAACGCAGCCAGCAACTCGGCATCCCACTGATTGGTGTGCACATTGAATAGCATCGTGCGAGAGGCATTGCTGACGTCGGTAACGTGCACGCGGCCTTCGGTGAGTTGCCAGATCAGCCAGCTGTCCATGGTGCCAAAGGCCAATTCGCCATTGGCAGCCAGAGCACGCGCGCCGGGCACGTTGTCCAGAATCCATTTCAGCTTGGTGCCGGAAAAATAGGCGTCCACCAACAGGCCGGTCTTGGTGCGAATGGTGTCGGCCAAGCCGCGTGCGCGCAACTCGACGCAGGTGGGTTCGGCCCGACGGTCCTGCCAGACGATGGCGTAGTGAATGGGTTGGCCGGTCTTGCGGTTCCACACCAATGTGGTCTCGCGCTGGTTGGTAATGCCCAGGGCGGTGACCTGGCTGGCGCTGATGCCCGCTTGGGCCAGTGCCTCGCGTGCCGTAGCCAGTTGCAGACGCCAGATTTCCAGCGCGTCGTGTTCCACCCAGCCGGGCTGGGGATAGATTTGGGTCAGCTCTTTTTGTGCCATGGCGACGGTTTGGCCACTGGGGTCGAACACGATGCTGCGGCAGCTGGAGGTGCCCTGGTCCAAGGCGAGCAAGTAAGTCATGGGTACGTCGGTGTTAATGGATAAAAAGATTGTCCCGTCAGCAAATGGTGCCTAAGGAGCCGCCACTGTCAAGCGCACCTGTGCCTCGGTCAGCAGAGCGGGGAAGGGCTCAGGCGGCGGCGCGTCGGTGAACAGGCGGTCGATCTGAGACAGCGTGGCCACTTCGACCATCGCCGGGCGCTTGAACTTGCTGATGTCGGCGGCCAGCCAGACTTCGCGCGCATGCGAGATGATGGTTTGCGAGACCTTGACTTCGCGGTAATCGTAGTCGCGCAAACTGCCGTCGGCCTCAATGCCCGAGATGCCGATCAGCGCGATGTCCACCTTGAATTGGCGGATGAAGTCCACCGCCGCTTCGCCCACGATGCCCTGGTCGCGCCCGCGCACCACGCCGCCCACCACGATCACTTCGCAGGCCGGGTTGGTGCTCAGGATGCTGGCCACGTTCAGGTTGTTGGTGATCACGCGCAGGCCCGTATGGCGCAGCAATGCGCGGGCAATGGCCTCGGTGGTGGTGCCGATGTTCAGGATCAGCGAGCAGCCATTGGGCACCGCCGCCGCCACGCTCAGCGCAATACGCGATTTGCCTTCTGCGTTCAGGCTCTCGCGCTGCTGGTGGGCGATGTTTTCGGTCGTGGAACTTGGGACTCGTACGCCGCCGTGAAAGCGCGCCAGCAGGCCTTCGTCGGCTAGGCGCTGGACATCGCGCCGCACCGTCTGCAAAGTGACGCCCAGGGTTTCGGCAAGCTGCTCCACTGTCACAGAGCCTTGGGCTTGCACCACAGAAAGAAGGGTCAGTTGTCGGGGGTTGGGGCTCATGGCGTAATTTTGACCCGCAAATACGGGCACGGCCCGACTGTAAAACGAATCAAAAGGAATATTTATAGGGTAAGTACTGAGTAAAAACGAAAACAAACGAACAATAATTCTCGGGTTCGAATAGTTTTTCCGGTTGTTTTTTTGTTACGCAAAGGGTGTGCGATGCAGTTGACTCTTGAAGGCATCAGCAAGAAAGTGGGGCCGCAGACGTGGCTTTACGACATGACCCTGGCGCCGCGCAGCGGTGCAGTCACGGTGTTGCTCGGTGCCACCCAGTCTGGCAAGACCAGCCTGATGCGCGTCATGGCCGGGCTCGATGCCCCGTCATCCGGTCGGGTGCTGGTAGACGGTAAGAGCGTGGTGGGCGTGCCGGTGCGCGAGCGCAATGTCTCCATGGTCTACCAGCAGTTCATTAACTACCCCTCGCTCAAGGTGCGCGACAACATTGCTTCGCCTCTCAAACTGCGTGGTGAAAGCAACATCGAACAGCGGGTGCGCGAGTTGGCCGAGAAACTGCACATCGAAATGTTTCTGGACCGTTACCCGGCAGAACTCTCAGGCGGCCAGCAGCAACGCGTGGCCCTGGCCCGCGCCATGGCCAAGGGCGCGCCGCTGATGTTGCTGGACGAACCGCTGGTGAACCTGGATTACAAACTGCGCGAAGAGTTGCGTGACGAACTCACCGCCCTCTTCGCCGCCGGTGACTCAACCGTGATTTACGCCACCACCGAGCCCGGTGAGGCGTTGCTCCTGGGTGGTTACACCGCCGTGCTGGATGCGGGCGAGTTGCTGCAATATGGCCCCACTTCTGAAGTCTTTCATAACCCGGCCTCCATTCGTGTGGCGCGCGCCTTTAGCGACCCGCCAATGAATTTGCTGGCTGCGAGCGACGCTGCGGGTGGTGTGCAACTCAGTCGTGGCCCGTTGCTGAATATTGCCTTGCCACGAGCCGCCACAGGCGCATTGACAGTGGGTATGCGTGCCAGCGCATTGCGCGTCAAGGAGCAGCCCGGAGACGTTGCGCTTGCGGGCAAGGTGGAACTGGCCGAGATCTCCGGCACCGACACCTTTGTGCACTTCGCAACAGGCCTTGGCGAACTGGTGGCGCAGCTCACCGGGGTTCACCATTTCGGCCTGGGCCAGTCGGTCACCTTCTATTTCAACCCTGCTGCAGTCTATGTATTTGACGCGCAGGGCATGTTGCTGCTGGCGCCCTTGCGTGCTGACGGCAAAGGACTTTGATATGGCACGCATAGAACTCGACCTGGCCCACGCCTATCGGCCCAACCCACAGCAAGACAGCGATTACGCCTTGCTGCCTCTGAA
>CANFNO010000498.1 GCA_947447845.1 Burkholderiales bacterium
GATGGCTTGGGTGGCCGCCATCACATGGCCATTCACTTCAGTATTTTTGCGCCGGAACAGGGTGTCGCTGTCTGGGTCGGTGAATGCGACGATATTGGCGCATCCCACGTATGGGAAGCTTGCCCGTGAACTTGCTGCGCCGCTTCAAATTCGGGGTTCGCCTGGGTCTGTTGCTGGCGGTGTTCTCGATCGGTTTTCTGGTCTATGGGGCTTGGACCTTTTACGCGGCGCAAAAAGTCAGTGTGGGCGGGCCTCTTTACCAGCGCATCGAATTAAGCCAGCAACTGCTTTCCGATGTCTTGCCGCCGCCCGAGTTCATTGTGGAGTCTTACCTAAGCTGCGTGCAACTTGTGTCCGGCGCAAGTGGCGAACAGAAGTCACTGTTGATCGAGCGGCTCAGGCAACAGCAACTGCAATACGAGAAGCGGCACCAATTCTGGCAAGGCGTTGCCTTGCAGCCGGACCTGGGCCGTGCGCTGCTGCAGCAGGCGCATGACCCGGCGCGAGCCTTTTACGACAAGGTGAACCGGGAATTCTTGCCTGCCGTATTTCGGAATGACCGCGCCGCAAGTGAACGTGTTCTGGTCGAGTTGACGCAACTCTATGAAACGCACCGATTGGGCATTGCCAAGGTCGCGGATCTGGCCACTTTGAGTGCCAATGAAAATGTGGCGCAGGCCCTGGCGGAAGTGCGCACCGCACGGCTGCAGCAAATCGGCATATTGCTGGTTTTGTTCACGGTCGTCGCGGGCCTGGCCATGTTGATCCGCCGCAGCATCGTGCAGCCGCTCAACCAGGCGGTTGCTATTGCCAATCAGGTGGCAAACGGGCAGTACCAAATGCCCCCGACCGAGGTCTATCCGGATGAAGCCGGTAGCCTGCTCCTGGCGCTGCATGCGATGGGCCGTAGCTTGGAGCGTTCGGTGGGCGCCATGCAGGAAGCCATGCGGCAAGCCGACGCCGCCTCCCAAGCCAAGGGCGACTTTCTGGCCAATATGAGCCACGAAATACGAACCCCGATGAACGCGATCATTGGTTTGTCCTCGTTGGCCTTGAAGACCGAGATGCCGCCACGCACCGAGCACTTTCTACTCAAGATCAAACAAAGCGGTGAGCATTTGCTGGGCATCATCAATGACATCCTGGACTTCTCCAAAATTGAGTCCGGCAAGATGGAAATAGAAAGCCTGCCCTTGGAGTTGGAGACCGTCATCGACAACGTGGTCAACCTGATCTCCGAGCGGGCAGATGAGAGGGGCCTGGAACTGCTGTGCCACGTAGACCACAACATCCCCCGGATACTGATTGGAGACGCGCTGCGCATCGGCCAGATACTCATTAATTTTGCCAACAACGCAGTCAAGTTCACCAAATTCGGGGAGGTGCGCCTGAATGCCACGCTGGTGGAAAGCGGCGCCTCCCATGTGCAGTTGCGTTTTTCGGTGGCAGATACCGGCATTGGCCTGTCGAGCGAGCAAAAGTCGCGCTTGTTCAATAGTTTTGAGCAGGCCGACAAGTCCACCAGCCGCGAATACGGCGGCACCGGTCTGGGGCTGGCCATCAGCAAGAACCTGGCCCACGCGATGGGCGGCGAGGTGGGCGTGGAGAGTGTCTACGGCGAAGGCTCCACCTTCTGGTTCACAGCCCGCCTGGAAGTGGGCTCCGAGGAGAAGATCGTCACCCTGCCCAGCATCGACCTGCATGGCAGCCGCGTGCTGGTGGTGGACGACAACGAAGCCGCGATTCTGATTCTGTGCGACATGCTGCTGGCCATTGGTTTTGATGTGCAGCACGCCAACTCGGGGCTGGCCGCGTTGGAGGCCATTCAGGCGGCTGAAGCCAGCGGCTTCCCCTACGAATTTGTGATGATGGACTGGGTCATGCCGGGCATGGACGGCCTGGAGACGGTGCGGGAAATGCGCAGTCTCAAATCACTGACCCCGCCCATGGTGCTGATGGTGACTGCCGCTCACCGGCGCCAGGACCTGATTCAGGGCGCCGTGGAACTCGGCGTTGAGCACGTGCTGTCCAAGCCTGTTAGCAGTTCACTGCTGGTCAACACCATGATGCAACTCAAGGGCCATGAGCCACAGCACACAAGACCCGGACACGCGGCCAGGCAAAGCGTGCTGGAGGACAAGCTCAAGAGTATTGCGGGTGCACGCATCCTGCTGGTTGAAGACAATGAAATAAACCAGCTGGTTGCCAGTGAAATGCTGCGCAATGTCGGCATGCAGGTGGATATTGCCGAAAACGGCCAGTTTGCTGTGAAACTGGTGACGGCACGCATGGCCGAAGAGATCCCCTACGACATGGTTTTGATGGATATGCAAATGCCGGTGATGGACGGTGTCACCGCATCCCGCAACATCCGCAAAGACCACGGTGACGCTATGCCGATAGTCGCCATGACGGCCAATGCCATGAAGTCGGATCGGGATCTGTGCATGCAAGCCGGCATGAATGACTTTGTCACCAAACCCATCAACCCGGACGCGCTTTGGCAAAGCTTGTTGCGGTGGGTGACGCCACGGCCCGGATTGGGTGTTGCTGCCATCCGACCCACGCCAAGGGTCGCGCAGGCCACCTTTGACAGCGTGGCGATGCAGATGGGTCTGCGCACGATTGCGAACTTGGATGTGGATATGGGTTTGCGCAGCACGGGGGGCGACCTGCAGTTTTACGTCAGCCTGCTGCACAAATTTACCGTGGGTCAGGCCGATGCGGTGGCCTCTATCTGTCGTAGTCTGAATTGTGGCGATGTAGCAGGCGCCGAACTGGCGGCGCATACCCTGAAAGGCGTCGCCTCCAACCTGGGCATGCACGCATTGGCCAACAGTGCTGGCGTCCTGGAGCAAATGGTGACTGCAAACGTACTGCCTGAACTGCGCAATGTGGTGATTACCCAGACACACGAACTGCTGGACGGCATGCTTGCCAGTCTGAATGCCACACCGGGTCTGCACACCAGTCAGGCCCCCGTTTCAGGTAACGGACTGACGCCTGAAGATCGTTCAGCAGCCCAGGCCAAGTTGGCGGTCATCAAAGACCTGGTCGCCCAGAGTGATGCCAATGCCACCTCGCTGTGGGAAGACCATGCACCGGTTTTGATGGGGTTGATCAGCAACGGCGCAGAAGTCCATGCGGCCATTACGGGCTACGACTTTGAACTGGCCTGGGAGCTCTTGCAGGCCAGTGAAGCTGAGAGCCTGCACGCGGTTTGAAGCGCGCGGCCTGATCGATTAAGCCAATCGGGCGGTGTGGCGCGCAATCTGGGCGCGCACCTGCGCAGGCGCTGTGCCGCCCAGGATGTTGCGGGCGTTGAGTGAGCCGCGCAGGCTCAAGCACTCAAATACATCGGCTTCGATCTTGGGGTTGAAGGCCTGCAACTCGGCCAGCGACAGCTCGGACAAGTCCACGCCCTTGGCAATCGCGGTTTTGACCGCATGCGCCACAACTTCGTGCGC
>CANFNO010000499.1 GCA_947447845.1 Burkholderiales bacterium
CGCCATATCCATTTCTTCGGGCGGTGTGGTTTCAAATGTTCCGGTTCCATGCATCACATGGTGGGCGTAAATAGCGGTGATGGCGGCTATGTCAGCATCAGTTGCAGGGCGGATTTTGGTCATGGATGAAGAAAAAGATATAATAGAAGGCTATTCAGAGTGTCACTGGCCGGGTGGTCAGTTGCGTGTCTCAACTCTGGATTTGAATTTATTGGCCGGATCCCGATTTTCGGTCACCCAAAGGATAAACCATGGTCGTCATTCGACTTTCTCGCGGCGGTGCCAAAGCCCGTCCATTCTTCAACATCGTTGTGGCTGACAAGCGCACACGCCGTGATGGACGCTTCATCGAGCGTATCGGTTTTTACAACCCCATCGCAACGGCCACCGAAGAAAGCATCCGCATTGCGCAGGATCGCTTGACCTACTGGCGTGGTGTTGGTGCGCAAGCATCGCCGACAGTGGAGCGTCTGATTGCCCAAGCTGCCAAAAAAGCAGCCGTCGCAGCAGTCTAAATCTGAATTGAGAGGGATGAATCAGGCGACTTGCCGGGTTCGTTCTTCCTGTTCGTATTGCGCCCCATGATTGCCGGACTCGAAGCTGCTGAAATGCCGGCAGATGCCATCGAGGTTGGCAGGATTGCGGATGCTTGGGGTGTAAAGGGCTGGTTCAAGGTTCTTCCCCATAGCGCCGATCCCGAGGCGCTTTTTTCTTCCAAAAAATGGTATCTGCTTCCGACCGAACGAGGTTTGAAAACCTTTGAAGGTTGTGCGCGACTGGTCGTCAAGGAAGCGAAAGAGCATTCTTCATCTGTCGTTGCTACGGCCCTCGAGGTTTTGGATCGCAATGCGGCCGAAGCCCTGCGTGGGTCACGGATATTTGTATCCCGTTCCAGTTTTCCTGCCGCAGCCAAGGACGAGTATTACTGGGTCGATCTGATTGGCCTGGAAGTCATCAACCGTCAGGATGAGGCGCTGGGGGTCGTACGCGAACTGTTGTCTACTGGCGCTCAGACAGTGCTCGTCATCGAATACTCGGAAGCAGACGGTAAGCTGCAGGAGCGCATGATTCCTTTTGTTTCGGCATACGTTGACGACGTGGACCTGAAAGCGCACCACATCCGTGTGGACTGGCAAAAAGACTATTGACGTAAAAGCCCATGCGCTTTGATGTCGTCACCCTGTTTCCTGAACTTTTCGCGCCATTTTTGACGTCCGGTATTACACGTCGGGCTTATGAGAGCGCGCAGGTCGACGTGCATCTAAGCAATCCGCGTGATTTTGCGAGCGGTACCTATCGGCGCATTGACGACCGTCCTTTTGGCGGCGGCCCCGGCATGGTCATGATGGCTGAACCCCTCGCACAGTCGCTTTCTCATATTCAGACGCAGCGTGCAGATAAGGCGCCCGTGGTGCTGTTCTCACCCATTGGTCGCGTCATGGATCATCGACTGGTGCAAGAGTTTTCTAGCGGACCCGGCTCGATCCTGCTGTGCGGCCGGTACGAAGGCTTGGATCAGCGATTTGTCGACACCCATGTGGATATGCAAATTAGCCTGGGCGATTTTGTGCTGTCGGGTGGGGAAATTGCGGCCATGGCTTTGCTGGATGCCGTAGCGCGCCTGCAGCCTGGCGTCCTGTCCGACCCTGAGAGTCACCACCAAGACAGCTTCAATCCTGCAATGGACGGTTTGCTCGATTGCCCTCACTACACCCGTCCGGAAGCATGGGCTGGTGTTGCCGTCCCAGATGTTTTGTTATCGGGACACCACGGAAACATTGAGCGTTGGCGGCGTGAGCAGAGTCTGGATTTGACTGCCCGCCACCGGCCCGATTTGCTGGAGCGTGCTCGTGAAAAAGGCTTGCTTAGTAAGCAGGATGAGCGCTACCTCGCTGGGCGAGGCTGATCTTGCTATAATGGCAGGCTAACCGATCCTCTGGCCGGCCAGGCATGCTCTCACTAACGATTAGTCAGAGAGTCATGAATGTCATCAATCCCGATGACGGCGCGCCCAAGATCACAAGGAAACCATGAACCTCATCCAAACACTCGAGCAGGAAGAAATCGCCCGCCTCGGAAAAACAATTCCATCTTTTGCCCCCGGCGACACGGTTATCGTGAACGTCAACGTGGTTGAAGGTACACGCAAGCGCGTTCAGGCCTACGAAGGCGTTGTGATTGCCAAGCGCAATCGCGGCCTCAATAGCGGCTTTATCGTTCGCAAGATCTCCAGCGGTGAAGGCGTTGAGCGTACGTTTCAACTGTACAGCCCACTGATCGCTAGCATTGAAGTCAAGCGCCGTGGCGATGTGCGCCGCGCGAAGCTCTACTACCTGCGTGATCGCAGCGGCAAGTCGGCACGTATTAAAGAAAAGCTGCCGGCCAAGAAGACTGCAAACGTCGCAGCATAAATCTGCGAATTAGTCTTTTGAAAAACCGCCTCAGTTCTGTACTGCGGCGGTTTTTTTACGACTCCACATTACCGATTCCTGATTGAATTCGTGGCGACCTTACCTTCGTTTGATCCCAAGCAAGTGCCGGTGGTGGCGATTGACCAGCATTTGCCGAAGCCTGACCCAACTAGTCTGTCGCCGCAGGCCATCACCGCGCGCTTTCTCAGGCAACATGATTGGACGCCTGATGTTCGTAAAGAGGCTAAGTTCATTGATCGCGCACCCGCCCAAGCGTCTGTGTTGATCCCGCTGGTGCAACGCGAGCGCCCTACGGTATTGCTTACGCTAAGACCCACGCATATGAATAGTCACTCCGGCCAGATTGCGTTTCCCGGCGGCAAGGCTGACCCGGAAGACAGTGACGCGGTAGCTACGGCACTCCGAGAAGCATATGAGGAAGTAGGGCTGGAACCGCAGTACGTGCAGGTAATTGGTACCTTGCCGATCTACACCACGGGCAGCGCCTTTATCGTGACGCCTGTAGTTGCGCTGGTGAATCCGGGCTTTAGGCTCCAACCCAACGCGGATGAAGTTGCCGATGTATTCGAAGTGCCGCTGGATTTCCTGATGGATCCGTCCAATCATCGCCACCACGTCGTGGACTGGGCGGGTGAAAAGCGAAGCTGGTTGTCCATGTCTTACATGGATGGAAGTACCGAGCGTTTCATCTGGGGCGCTACGGCAGGTATGTTGCGCAATTTTTACCGTTTTCTACTCGACTGACCCGTTGAAGTACTGGGTATGATGAATCCATGAGTTTTATCTCAATACTTTTTGCGCTATTGCTAGAGCAGGCCAGACCCCTTGGTCAGTTGAATCCGGTGCACAACACCAATCGCGGTTGGGTGCGCTGGATCGTGCGTAATTTCGATGCGGGCAAGACCGAGCACGGATGGTTGGCTTGGTCGCTGGCAGTGGTTTTGCCTTCCCTGCTGGCGTGTGGCATTTACTGGTTGTTGGTGTGGTCGCTGGGTTGGGTGGCTGCGGTGATCTGGAATATCGCGGTGCTGTA
>CANFNO010000500.1 GCA_947447845.1 Burkholderiales bacterium
ACCAACAGCCTGGACGCGCCCTACGGCGGCAGCATGGACAACCGGCTGCGCTTCACCTTTGAGGTGTTGCAGGCAATTCGTGACGCCGTGGGTCCGGACTTTCTCGTCGGCGTGCGCTACACCGGCGATGAGGACCTGCCCGGCGGCCTCGGGCCACAGGAAGGGCTGGAGATTTCCAAGCGATTGAAGGACAGCGGCCTGGTCGATTTTCTGAACGTGATTCGCGGCCACATCGATACCGATGCGGGCCTGACCGACGTGATCCCGGTGCAGGGCATGCGCAGTTCCCCGCATCTGGATTTTGCGGGCGAGATCCGCGCTGCCACCGGCTTCCCCACCTTCCACGCGGCCAAGATTCAGGACGTGACGACGGCACGTTTTGCCATTCAAAGCGGCAAGCTCGACATGGTGGGCATGACGCGCGCCCACATGGCGGACCCGCACATCGTGCGCAAGATGATTCAGGGCCGCGAGGACACCATTCGCCCCTGCGTGGGTGCCAACTTCTGCCTGGACCGCATCTACCAGGGTGGCGAGGCCTATTGCCTGCATAACCCGGCCACCGGACGCGAGCTCACCATGCCGCACGACATCCCCAAGACCAACACGCCGCGTAAAGTGCTGGTGGTAGGTGCAGGCCCCGCCGGTGTGGAGGCGGCCCGCGTGGCCTCTGAGCGCGGCCACAGTGTGGTGGTGCTGGAGGCTGCAGCCAAGCCCGGCGGACAGATTCGCCTGACGGCGCAAAGCCAGCGGCGCCGCGAGATGATCAGCATCATCGACTGGCGCATCGCGCGCTGCGAAGAGCAGGGCGTGCGTTTCATCTACAACACACTGGCCGACAGCACCCGCGTGCTGGCCGAGCGCGCCGATGTGGTCATCATCGCCACCGGTGGCCTGCCGCATACGGAAGTTCTGTCCAGCGGCAACGAACTGGTGGATTCGACATGGGACCTCATCAGCGGTGCAGTCAAACCGGGCAAGAACGTGCTGCTGTTTGACGACGCCGGCGACCACGCTGCGTTGCAGGCCGCCGAAGTTGTCGCATCCAGCGGCGCCAGGGTGGAGGTGATGACGCCCGACCGCAGCTTTGCGCCTGAAGTCATGGCCATGAATCTGGTGCCCTACATGCGCAGCCTGCAAAAGCTGGATGTCACCTTCACCGTCACCTACCGGCTGTTGTCGGTGGAGCGTGGGCCCAACGGGCTGATCGCGCACGTCGGCAGCGACTATGGCGGCGTGCACCAGCAGCGCGTGGTCGATCAGGTCATCATCAACCACGGCACGCGCCCGCTCGACGAGTTGTATCTGGAGCTCAAGGCCGATTCGCTCAATGGCGGCGCGGTGGATTACGACGCGCTGATTGCCGGTCGCCCGCAGCCGCATAGCGCGTCGGTGGGGCAGGGGTACCAGCTGTTTCGCATCGGCGATGCGGTGTCGGCGCGCAACACGCACGCGGCGATTTATGACGCGCTGCGCTTGGTGAAAGATTTGTAGCGTGGTCGCATCTGCAGGCGCACCGACCGGATCGCAAGAGGTACCCGCTGCTGGGTCGCGCGGTTTTCCCGACGCCAGGGGCGCGCCAGTAGCGAATGGCGCGCCGGGTGGATCCGGTGCGCTGGGCGTTCTGGGGGTGGGCGCATTGGCCAGCGCGCTGGTGCTGGCGTTGCACCGGGCGCGGTCGGGCACGACGTTTCATCTCTCGCCGCGCAATACTTCGTCCGTGGCGACCCTGCAAACGCAAATCCAAGCGGTGGAGCATGGCAGTAACCAGCAGGTTGCCGATGCCTGCCAGATGATGATCATCGGCGTGCGCCCGGCGCAGTTGCAAGCGCTGGCGGAGGAGATGCAGTTCCATGCCGGTCATCACTTGATGGTGCTCAGCGCCGGAACGCCTCTGGCCGATTTGCAACGCCTGTTTTCACCGGCCCGCGCTACGCGATTGATGACCGGGTTGGCGGTATCCGAAGGGCGCAGCGCCATCAGTTGCTATCCGCCTGATGCACAGGTGCAGGCTTTGTGGAGACCAGCGTGTGCCAGCGTGATTGCCTTCGAAAAAGAGTCACAGTTTGAAGCCTCCGTGCTGGCCGTCTGCGCCAACGCCTGGTGGCTGGACCAATTGGCCGTTATGAGCCAATGGCTGGTTGAGAACACCGGCATGCAGTCCGCGCAAGCCCAGGCCTTGCTGGCTGCAAACATGGCCGATGTAGCGCACATGCTGGCCTTGAACCCGGATAAGTCGCCTGCTGAAATCGCGCGCTTCATCGGCAGCCCTGGCACCTACACCGGTGCAGGACTGGACCACTTGCAGGCTGCGAAGGCGCATCAGCCCTGGCTCGATGCGTTGGCTTTGGTTGGGGCACAGATGGGGCAACACGAATAAGTGCCCCATCTCATCACGGCTTGTCGCCAAATTCCTTCATTAGGAAATCCATAAAAGTGCGTATGCGAGCAGATAAGTGGAGTGCTTGTGGATAGACGGCATAGATGTCAGCCGATGAAGTATTCCAGTCGCCCAATAGCTGTACAAGACGTCCTGACTGAAGGTATTTCGCGATGTCCCACTCGGCGCGCTTCAATATGCCATGCCCCGAAAGTGCCCAGTTGACTGCAATCTCTCCGTCGTTGGTGCTGAGGCTGCCGCGAACCTTAACCGTCTCCCGTTTATTGCCAGAAGTGAGATGCCATGTTCCGTAAGCCGCATCGCCTTGACGAATCAGGATGCAGTTGTGACGTGCCAAGTCGTTCGGAACTTTTGGTGTTCCGTGGCTCTTTAGATATTGAGGTGCTGCACAAATCAGGCGTCTGTTGCTTGCCAGCTTTCGGGCAATCAGACGCGTATCCGGTGGTTCACCAAAACGAATGCACAAGTCGAATGAGTCATCGGTGATTGGCGGTGGATTGACTGTCAACTGAAGCTGCACCTGCACACCCGGATAGTTTTTGGCGTATTTGGAAATCAGCGGAGCGATTTGATTTCGACCAAAGCCCAGGGTGGCGTTGACCCGTAAGAGTCCCATCGGTGCATCGGTGGATTGTGACAAAAGGCGTTCCAAGTCGTCTATTTCCACCAGGATGAGACGCGCACGTTCCAAATACAGTTCGCCCTCTGGCGTCAGGCTGATTCTCCGCGAGGTGCGGTTCAGCAGACGCACACCCAATCTGCTTTCCAGATTTGCCAACCGCTTGCTCACCGCGGGCGTCGTGACACCTAACTCGATAGCCGCTCCGGAAAAGCTGCCACAGGCCATCAGCGTGCTGAAGAAGGTCATCTCCGAAGGGGCTGAAATAGGGGCGGACATTGTTTCTTCAAAGTAAACGATGGTTTAACTTTAATGCGATCCAATGAATGTAGCAATGAATACATTTGGCAATCAACTAACTTGGAATTTCAGACCTGATGAACCAATACCACATTGCATGCATTCCGGGAGACGGTATCGGCAAGGAAGTCATTCCGGCTGGT
>CANFNO010000501.1 GCA_947447845.1 Burkholderiales bacterium
GCATTCAACAAAAGCTTATCCGCCGCTGGTGGTGATACTTTTAGCGTAAGAGAAGCTTTTCTAGAAGTAGGGGTTATATTGTCAATAACATCGATCGATGCAGTGCCCGCGGCGGTAGCTGTAAATAGGGATGAACCTGCGAAGTCAGCCCCACCGGGAGTGCCGGAATATACCGGCGCACTAAAGCTAGAGCCAGCCAGAGTGCTAAAGAAGGTTAACGAAGAGGCTCCTGGGGCAGAAACCACTACTGTCTTAGCTCCTCCTACCCCTGTGAACATGGTCGAGTTGTTGGCCGGCGAAGTAATTGACAAGGACCCAATTGATCCAGTTACTCTAAACGATATATTTACTGAACTGCCCAACGCAGTAACTCGAATAAATCCACTACCACTAAGCAAACCAGAAACATTTACGGTGGCGCGTCCAAAACCCACGTCAGTATTTACTGAACCCGCACTCACACCCAATATTGTGGAATCTGATGCGGCGAAAGTCACTGGTACACTAAATGGCAAAACATTTCCACTACTGTCTTTGACGACTGCACTCAAAGTAACTGGGTTACCACCAACCGTCAACGCTGTTTCGCCGGAGCTATTGACGGTCCCAGATGTCGTAGCAGTAAGTGTGGCTCCATTTATTGCAATCTGAAGTGTGGCTGGACTTGCAGAGCAAGACACGCAACTGGCTGTAATAGTTGCCACCCGGGAAGTCTGATCCGCAGAGTTAGCTACAACCGTTACAGTTGCAACGCCGCTTGTACTATCGGTGGTTACTATTGATGCATCTAATATCGAAGATCCGGTTGCAGTCAACCCGATAACGGCACCCTTCACTAAGCCGCCAGATGCGTCCAGGGCTCTAATTGTTAAAGTCTTGGAAGAAGTTCCATCAGCGTTCAATGTCAAAGGACTGGGCGTCGCTAACAAAATGCTGGCAATTGTCGCGGTCGAAGTCGAAACTATTGGCGCAACAGTAACCGGCGTTCTCGCCTCCCCACCCCCACCACCACAAGCAGTCAGCACTGCAACAAGCAGCACACTGGTAATCGATTTAATTAATGACATCTTTACTGCCCTGTTCATTCCGTAAATATTTAGTTTGACGAACTGCGGTCGGCCAAAACTCTGGGAGTAATAAACACCAGCATTTCTTTTTTGTTCGAAGTCTTTGTCGTTCTTTTGAAGAGGTTGCCCACAATCGGCAGGTCGCCAAAGAACGGCACTTTATCGACGCCGTCAGAGGAGTCTTCGGTGAAGATACCGCCGATGACGATGGTGCCGCCGTTTTCAATCAATGCCTGCGTCTGTATGTGTTTGGTATCGATCGCATAACCGCCTGGTGTGAGTTGGCCCACGGTGTCCTTATTTACGTCTAGGGTCAGAATAATGCTGCCCTCAGGCGTGATTTGGGGCGTGACTTCAAGTTTCAGGTTGGCCTTACGGAACTGAATACTGGTGGCGCCACTGGACGATGCAACTTGGTAGGGCAACTCTGTGCCCTGCTCTATCAGCGCCTTGGTCTGGTCGGCCGTTACCACGCGTGGGCTAGAAATAACCTTGCCCTTGCCATCCGATTCCATCGCAGAGAGTTCCAGATTCAGAAAACGATTGGCAGACGCGTTAAAAATAGACATCGCAAAAACGCCGGCTGCAGTGCCCGCTACTGGTAAGTTCACCGAGCTAATTGCCTGATCCACAGTGCCTGCCGCACCGCTGGTGGCCACGGCATTGCCATAGCTGGTGGCAAATCCCACGCTATTGCCACCACCGAGCTGATAACCACCGGTGCCGCCGCTCTGTGCCCGGATGTCAGATCCGCCCAGACGCACACCCAACGCTTTGCTAAAGGTATCTGAAGCTTCAACAATGCGCGCCTCAATGACCACCTGCCGCACGGCCACATCCAGTTTTGAAATCAGGTCTTGCACTTGCTCCAGCCTGCTGGGTATGTCTGTCACAAATAGCTGGTTAGTACGGGGTTCTGCAATTACGCTGCCACGGGCACTCAAAATGCGCGCACTGCCAGCGGTAGGGGCTACAGCGCCACCACCAGTGATCTGGTTTGCGATTTCTGTTGCCTTGGCAAAGTTGATTTGGAACGACTGTGTCTTGACCGGCTCTAAATTTTGCACGGCGGTCATGGATTCGAGGTCGATCTTTTCCTTGGTGGCAATCTCGTCCTTCGGTGCGACCCAGATCACGTTGCCGCTCTTGCGCATGCCCAGATTTTTGGCCTGCAAAATGATGTCCAGAGCCTGATCCCAAGGCACATCCTGCAATCTCAAGGTGACCGAACCACTGACGCTGTCCGAGGTCACGATATTGAAGTTGGTGAAGTCTGCAATCACCTGCAAAAGTGAGCGCACTTCAATGCTTTGGAAGTTCAACGAAAGCTTCTGACCGTTGTAACCAACGCCTTGCGTCAGCTTTTTAGGATCAACCTTGACTTCTTTGACCTCGACCACGAATTGCTCGTCGTTCTGGTAAGCAGAATGTTCCCACAAGCCCTGCGGTTCGATAACCATGCGCACTTTGTCACCTGACTGCGTGGTTGTAACGGTCTTAACCGGCGTTCCAAAGTCGGCAACATCCATGCGGCGACGCAGGCCTTCAGACAGCGTGGTTTTCATGAATTCGACGACAAGAGACTTGCCTTGCTGACGTATATCCACACCCACATTGTTGCTGGGCAAGGTCACCACGACACGGCCAGCGCCGTCGGCCGAACGCCGGAAGTCCACATCCTTTAGAGCCTGAACATCGCGTGTACGGACTTCCGCAAACGCGGCTGAAACCACTGAGGTGCTTGCCGTTGAGCCGGAGGCATCCAGCATCACCAACAAAGATTTACCCTGAATTTCCGCTTTGTAGGTCGTAGGCTGCTTGAGGTTCAAAACTACCCGGGTGCGATCACCAGCCTGCACGACGCTGATAGACTTCAGGTTGCCTTCATTGACGTCAATCGTCGAGCGGCCCATAGCATTGGTGACACCCGGGAAATCCAACGCAATTCTGGCAGGTGCCTGGATCGTGAAGCCCGGTGGAATGGCATCAAGCGCCTTGGATAAATCAATGCGGACGTACTCGGCACCGCCCTGCATGGATCCCGTGACAGCCTCTATCGCCGTCTGCGCCAAAGCCAACGGTGCCAGCAACAACAAAGCCCAAGCAATTACGAAACGACGCCACATGTGAAAACCTACCCCGGAATTATTGATATTCATTTGGACTTCTCCTGCAACTGCAGTGTTGCGACGCGTTCAATCCACTCGCCAACCGCATCCTGCACGATTTCTCGAAGTGTGACCTCAGTTTCATTGATTTTCGTGACCCGGCCATAGTTCAGGCCAAGGTAATTGCCAATCTTCACTTGGTACAACAATCGGTCAACAGAAACCAGCGCTACCGGTTGATTGCCTTTGAGAATGCTACCCACCAGAGCCATTGAATCCA
>CANFNO010000502.1 GCA_947447845.1 Burkholderiales bacterium
CGAGATCAGGGCAATGCCGACAAATGCCGGAGCATCGAGTTCCTGCTTAAACCACAACCAGCCCACCAGCGTGATCAGCACCACCCCCACGCCAGACCACACGGCGTAGACAACGCCAACCGGCATGGATCGCAAAGTCAGTGAAAGCATATAAAAGGCAGCGGAATAACCCACGATCACCAGCAGTGAAGGCAGCAGGCGCGTAAAGCCGTCAGAAGCCTTGAGCGCCGAGGTGGCGACCACTTCCAAAATGATCGCAACTGCCAGATATAACCAGTTCATTGCCAGGCCTTGATGAATCAAACGCTACCGTAGAATCATCCTGCTGATGACCCTTCTCCCTGACTCTACAACGCCGGCCCAGGCCACCCCATCCCGCAGCCGACGCGTTCTGTTGGAAACCCGCTCTCTTTGGCACCTGGCCTGGCCGATTCTGATTGGCCAACTCGCAACCATCGGCATGTCGGTCACCGACGTTGCCATGGCAGGCCACGCATCAGCGGCTGACCTGGCCGGTGTGTCCTTGGGCGTCTCGATCTGGAACATGACCATCCTCACACTGATGGGGTTGCTGATGTCGGTCAACCCCATCGTGGCCCACCATGTAGGAGCCGGTGAATTCGACGCGGTGCCGCATGTCGTGCGCCAGGGTTTGTGGAAGGCCGTGGGTGTGGGCCTGCTGGCCTTTGTGCTCGCCAATTTGGCCGCCCAGGTGTTTGACGTGATGGACATCGAACCCGCGGTGCGCGATGTGGCTAAAAGCTTTGTGCACGTCAGCAGTTTCGGTCTGCCCGCCTTTACCTGCTATCGCGTGCTCTATGGGTACAGCACCAGCATCAACCAGACCAAGCCAATGATGGTTATTGCCATCGTCGCCCTGCTGCTCAACGCATTGGTGAACTGGCTGCTGGTGTTTGGCAACTGGGGATTCCCCAGGCTGGGCGGCGTGGGCTGCGCGTGGTCCACCATGGTCTGTGTCTGGTTTCATCCGCTTGCTTTGTTCTGGTGGATGCGTATAGCACCGGCCTACCGACGCACCTGGCCGTTTGCTCACTGGGAAGGCCCGCAATGGCCCATGCTGCGCAACCTGCTCAAGCTGGGCATACCGATTGGCATTACCTACTTTGCAGAGACCAGCGCCTTCAGTCTGATTGCGTTGTTGATTGCAAAGTTCGGCAGCGCCCAAGTCGGTGCCCATGCAATTGCGCTGAATTTCACGTCGCTGACTTTTATGGTGCCCTTAAGCTTGGGCCTGGCATTGCTGACCCGTGTGGGCCAAAGTCTGGGTGCCGGTGACCCAGTGGCGGCGCGCTTCAGAGCCTGGGTCGGCGTCGGCCTGACTTTGGTTTTTGCTGTGGTTTCAGCCGTTGGAATGGCTGTGTTTCGTCATGAGATTGCGTCTGCCTACACCAGTGATGCGGTGGTAGCCGCGTTGGCTGCGAATTTGCTGGTCTTTGCCGCGCTGTTCCAATTGTCCGATTGCACCCAGGTCGTGACGAGTTGCGCCATCCGTGGCTACAAGGTCACACGCGCACCCATGGTGTTGCACCTCACGGCCTTCTGGGGCTTTTCGTTGCCACTGGGCTGTTTGTTGGGTCTGGCACCGCAATGGTTGTCGCTATCCCCTGCCGAACCGATGGCAGCGCAGGGCTTCTGGATTGCCCTGATCGTCGGACTGTCGATCGCCGCCATTGGCTTGGTCATCATGCTGCGCAATGTTTCACGCAGGCACATCTTGCTGCCCTGAAACAGCGCAACCTCACTCTCACCGCCCCATGCCCAGCACCCCAAGCCACACCCAAATGTCAGCCGCTCAGGTAGTACTGATGCTCTCGCTGCTGTTGGGACTTCAGCCCATCACCACCGACCTGTACCTGCCCGCCCTGCCCGGCCTGACGCAAGACCTGGGCGCCAGCATGGCGCAAGCGCAACTCACCCTGACGGCCCTGTTGCTTGCCTTTGGCGCCTCGCAACTGGTGTGGGGGCCGGTGTCGGACCGCTTCGGGCGCAGGCCGGTTTTGCTGATGGGGATGGTGGCGTATTTGCTGGCGTCAGTGGCTAGTGCCCTGTCATCAAGCATGGAGACGCTTATCGTCTGGCGCACGCTGCAAGGCATTGCCATGGGTGCCGGCGTGATGTGCGCGCGCGCCATCGTGCGTGACCTGTATGCGCCGCTGCAGGGCGCCACTGTGATGTCCAAAGGCTTGAGCGGACTGGGCGTGATTGCCTGCCTGAGCGCTCCTGTCGGTGGCGCGCTGACATCGCTCTGGGGTTGGCACGCAGCCTTGATGACGCTGGCGGTGTTTGGCGCCTGCACATTGCTGCTGATCGCCTTGCGTTTTGAAGAGACGCTGGTGCAAAAGAACCCACATGCCCTTCAGTGGAGACGCATGCTGGGGACCTGGTGGCAGATTCTGCGCACGCCACAGTTCGTTGCGTTTTCCGCGCTGTCCATGGCTTCTTATGGCGGCCTGTTTACCTTTCTGGCCGCATCGTCCTTTGTCTACATCCGGGTCCTGGGATTTAGCGCAACGCAATACGGCTTGACCATGTTTCTCAACTCATTCATCTACCTGCTGGGCACCTTTGCCTGCCGCAAACTGGTGGCGCGTTTTGGCGTGCGGCGCAGCGTTGCCATTGCCGGTGTGTTTTCCCTGGTGGGCGGCTGCAGCATGGCCCTTCTGGCGCTTGCGGGAGTGGTTGCTGGCTGGGGCGTCATGCTGCCGATGTGTTTCTTTATTTTTGCCCATGGCATTCATCAGCCTTGCGGGCAAAGTGGTGCGGTGGGGCCTTTTCCGCAGGCAGCCGGTGCCGCCTCGGCTTTGAACGGATTTTTGATGATGGTGGCGGCCTTCTTTACGGGCCAGTGGCTGGGTACGCACATGGATGGCTCGGTGTTTCCGCTCGCCTTCGGCATGTGCTTCTGGAGCGTATTGCTGGCCCTCAGCGCCTGGACCCTGGTACACCGTTATGGCCAGGTCTGAGACTCCGGCACTGCCCTTTCACATTGCCTTGGCTGGCCCCACGGCATCCGGCAAAACTGCGGCTGCACTTGAGATTGCCAGGCACTATGCCGTGGAAATCATCAGCGTGGACTCGGCCTTGGTCTACCGCAGCATGGATATCGGCACGGCCAAGCCTACGGCCCAAGAACAAGCCAGTGTTGTGCACCACCTGATTGATATCCGCGACCCTCTGCAGGCCTATAGCGCAGCCGAGTTTGTACGCGATGCCAGCGCCCTCATTCAGGACATTAGTGCTCGGGGCAAGCTGCCCCTGCTGGTGGGTGGCACCATGTTGTATTTCAAGGCGCTGGCCGATGGGCTGGACGACATGCCTCCGGCTGATGCCGCAGTGCGCGAGGCACTATCGCAAGAGGCCGCCGAAAAAGGCTGGCCGGCCATGCACGCGCAACTGGCCGAGGTGGACCCGATAACCGCGCAACGCCTGGCCCC
>CANFNO010000503.1 GCA_947447845.1 Burkholderiales bacterium
GCTGTGCTCCAGAAGCTTCACTGGCTTCGCAGCTTCGCTGGCGGCAAATACGGGCGGCTTCTCGTTTCGCCTGGCTGCGCGGACCGGAATGTCGATAAAACTTGCGGCATTGAACACCGTGAGTGTCACAACTTCCGGCGAGGGCCAGATCATGGGCCAATAGCTGGTGCTGAGTGACACGCGCAGCTTCTGACCTTTGGGTATACGTGCCGCCACATCGTCCAACGCGATGCGCACGGTGTAGGTCTTTCCCGGCTCCAGCGCTTGTGGTTCGTCGTGGCCATCGCGGTGGCACAGATTGAACACGGCATAGCTGATGCGCGAGACCGCGCCATCCGGCCAGATCGCGTTAAGTCGCACGGCGACGTTGGCCACCTTTTTGTCGCTGCTGAATTTGAGCGTCAGCGTGGGCGCGCCCACGATGTCCATGTCCTGCGTCAAGACGGTGCTGTCAAAGGTCAAAGAACCCGAATCGTCATGGCGCTGATCGCCGGCAAACTCTGGCCCTAGCCAAATGATGCAGTACTCACCGCCATCGCCGCCTACAGTTTGCGCCGTGCTGTGTGTCTTCTTGCTGGCGCGGCCCTTGGTGGTGGACAGGCCATCGGCATTCAGATGCCAGCGTTGCACCTCGCCCTTGTCAAACGGCCACTGCGTATCGCTGACCCAGCGTCCGGTGATGTGCTTTACCGAGCCACCCGGCTTGTCTGGCTCCATGATGTAGGTGCGGAAAGCCGGGTCTTTTTGTACCCCCGTGTTCACGTCTTTGAGCCATTGGTCCCACCAGCGCAGTGCTTCCTGCAAAAAGCCGATGCGCGGCTCGGGCACGGCAAAGTGCGGGTACTTGTGCGCCCACGGACCGATGATGCCCTTGGCGGGCGATTTCAGGTTGCTCACCAGACGCGGCACTGCATTGGTGTACGCGTCGTTCCAGCCGCCCACAGCCAGCACGGCGGCTTGGATGGCGCTGTAGTCCTGATTGACCGAGCCGTGTTTCCAGTAAGCGTCACGGTGCGGGTGCTGCAGCCAATCGATGGCCAGCAGCGGCTCGGCCTCCAGGCGTTGCATCCACATATCGCGCCAGCGTTCGCCCACCAATGCCGGATCCGGCGGACGCGAGGAGTACGCAAACATGGTGGCCGACCAACCCAGGTTTTCGTTGAGCAGGCAGCCGCCCTTGTAGTGGATGTCGTCGGTGTATCTGTCGTCCGTGGAGCACAGTGTGATGATCGCCTTGAGCCCTTCGGGGCGCATGGCCGCCACCTGCAGGCTGTTAAAGCCGCCCCACGAAATGCCCATCATGCCGATGTTGCCGGTGCACCAGGGTTGCTCGCGCAACCAGGCGATGACGGCGCACGCATCATCAAGTTCCACTTGCGTGTATTCGTCCAGCATGACGCCGTCCGAGTCGCCGTTGCCACGCATATCGACCCGCACGCAGGCATAGCCGTGCCCGGCGATGTAGGGGTGCGTGAGCGCGTCGCGAATATGCGTGCCGTCCCGTTTGCGGTAGGGCAGGTATTCCAGAATCGCCGGGACCGGATTCTTGCCCGCGTCCTTGGGTAGCCAGATGCGCGTTGCCAACTTGGTGCCGTCGGGCAGGGTGATGAAGGTGTTGGCAATTTCCTTCACTTTGCGGGGGAATGTTTTCACGGTCTTCATGCTGTATTCCGGTTCATAGAGCTAAGTTTGTTTGTGCAGATTGTGAGCCTGCTTTTGTGGTGGCGGAGGTCAGCGGGGTAGATGTTTCCGTCCGTGTCCTCCGCCCTGCGGGCTCCCCCTTTTACCTACCGGAAACACCCACCCCACTGCCCTCGGCTGCGAACAGTGTTGGCAAACAATGACTGGGTCCCAATACCCTGGCGCGCCGACCAAGCCGCCAAACGCAGGACGGTATGGCGCTTCGTTCCGGTAGGTAAAGGAGGAGCCCACGCAGTGGGCGGGGGACACGGACGGAACGGAGTGCCATGGCGGCCTGAGTCAAGAAGTGTCTTTTGTATCCAAATCAACCAGAGACTACACCTGATGCGGCGTATGCGTCATGTCCAAGTGCAGCGCATTTCCAACATAGGGGTTTGCCAGGGCCACTGCTTCGTTCAGTTCGACACCCAAACCTGGCTCGGTGGGCGGAATGATGTAGCCGCGCTCCCACTGAATCGGCTTGTTCAGCAACTCCGAATAGAAACCGGATCCGTCATAAATGGTTTCCAGAATCAGGAAATTCGGCGTGCTGGTGGACACCTGAATGGCCGCCGCCCAGGTGATGGGGCCACAGTAAATGTGCGGCGCAATTTGTGCGTGGCAGGCCTCGGCCATGGAGGCAATTTTCTTGGCTTCGGTGATGCCGCCCACCCGTGCCAGGTTCATCTGCAGAATGCTGGCCGCACCTTCTTCCAGCACCCGCTGGAATTCCCACTTGGTGGTGAGGCGTTCACCGGCCGCAATCGGAATGGACGTGGCGCGCGCCACCTTGGCCATTTCTTTCTGGTTATCCGGCGGAATAGGCTCTTCAAACCACAGCGGGTCGTACTTTTCCAGTCGCTTGGCCAGGCGGATCGCACCGGAGGCGGTCATCTGGCCGTGCGTGCCAAAAAGCAAATCTGCCTTGCTGCCCACGGCTTCGCGCAGCAGTTTGCAAAAACGTTCCGAGCGGTCCAGGTCTTCCAGCGACAACTGGTGCCCGTCGTACACGGTGTAGGCGCCGGCGGGATCGAACTTCACCGCGTTGAAACCCATCTCCACATATTCGGCAGCGCGCACGGCCGCCAGTTCCGGGTCCGCATAGACGTTGGTCTTGTCTCCCGGCTTGGGGTAGATGTAGGTGTAGCTGCGCAGCTTCTCGTGCACTTGGCCACCCAGCAACTTGTAGACCGGCTTGTTGAGTTCCTTGCCCTTGATGTCCCAGCAGGCCATGTCTATGGCACTCAGAATGCCCATCATGGAGGTGTCGGGCCGCTGGATGAAGCCGCCGCCATAGACGCTGCGCCAAATCTTCTCCGTGTCAAACGGGTCCTGGCCGACGACGTAACGCTCCACCACATCGACAGCCATTTTTTCCACGATGTGCGGGTGGTAAGGCAGGTTGTAAATTTCGCCCACACCTTCCACGCCCGTGTCGGTGATCAGCTTGATGAACACGTAGTAGCGCCCGCCAAAGCCAGGGGGTGGGTTGCCTACGGTGAAGGTTTTGATGTCCTTGATTTTCATGTTTGTCTCCTTTTTTTGGTGGTCTGGATGTTTAGCCGCCGGGCCGCCCCAAGGCTAAACGCGGCCCCCCTTTGGGGGGCAGGGCGCCACACGCAGTGGGCAACCGTGGGGGCCTAAAGTCCATTAACGATCTTGTATTCGAGGAAGTCTTGCAGCCCAAAGCGGCCCCACTCGCGCCCGTTGCCGGACTGCTTGTAGCCACCAAACGGATTGCAATATTCGTTGCCGGATGCGTTGACCGACAC
>CANFNO010000504.1 GCA_947447845.1 Burkholderiales bacterium
AGGCCGGTGGCAAATAGGCCAACACGTCTTCCGCGTTGGTCAGCTTGTCAAACTCAGCGCCGGCACGGGCGCGATTCAACAGTGAGTCATGCGTGTGCACCACACCCTTGGGGTTGCCGGTGGTGCCTGAAGTGAAAAACATGGCGCCCACATCATCGGGCTTGTTCTTTGAAACTTCCTCCTTGAAGAAGTCGGTGTGCAGCGCGACAAAGGCCTTACCCCGCGCCTGCAACTCATCCAGCGAGGCCAAGCCTGGCTCGTCGTATTTGCGCAGTCCGCGCGGATCATCAAAGTAGATGCGGGCCAGTTGCGGGCACTGCTCGCGAATTTCCAGCAGCTTGTCGACCTGCTCCTGGTCTTCGGCGAAGGCAAAGGTTACTTCGGCGTTATTGATCGGAAACACGCATTCGGCAGCCGCCGCGTCCTGATAAAGCGGAATCGGCACCGCGCCCAAGGATTGCACGGCCAGCATGGTGGCGTACAGGCGCGGCCGGTTGGCTCCGATCACGATCATGTGGTCATCACGGCGCAAACCGGCCTGGTGCAGACCGGCGGCCAGTTCTGCCACCATGGTTGCCAGATCGGCCCAGCTCAGGGTCTGCCAGATTCCGTATTCTTTCTCGCGCATGGCGGGCGCTTGCGGGCGCTGAGCGGCATGTTGCATTAGCAGTTGCGGAAAAGTGGTTCGCATGTATGTCCTCTTGCTGCCCGCCAAGAGAGTGCGGGCTTTTCGAATAGGCCTGATTATTGGACCGTCATTGACGCTATGTTGTCATTTGGACGACAATTCTGACACTTCTTGGTAGGTGTTTTCCCTTCACTTATCGTTGCCTTACGGCTTTCAGACCTCCGCCCATGATTTCAGACAATTCGCTGCACCAGCGCCGTCGTCCGCTCACCGATCCCGAGTTGGATGCCATACCCTGGCTTCGCCTGCTCAAAGCCGAAGAGCGCGAGCGCGCCGTGGACGAATTGCGTATCAGCGAGGCCCAACCCGGCGAGTTTGTCTGCCGCATGGGCCGACCGGTCACCTACTGGTTTGGTGTGGTGGATGGCCTGTTAAAGATGAGCACAGACAACGCCGAAGGACAGACCATGACTTTTACGGGGGTGCCGCCTGGCGGCTGGTTTGGCGAAGGCACGGCCTTGAAACGCGAGGTTTACCGCTACAACATCCAGCCCCTGCGCGCCAGTCTGGTGGCGGGTCTGCATGTGGACACTTTCCATTGGTTGCTGGACCACTCGATCGGTTTTAACCGCTTTGTGATGAATCAGTTGAATGAGCGTCTGGCCCAATTCATCGCCGCACGGGAGATTGACCGTCTCAACAATCCCGATATCCGGGTAGCGCGCAGTCTGGCAGCCCTCTTCAACCCCACGCTTTACCCCGGCGTGGGCGAAGTACTGCGCATCACTCAGCAGGAGCTGGCCTATCTGGTGGGCTTGTCCCGTCAGCGCGTCAATGAGGCGCTTACCGCGCTGGCAGCGCAAGGCTCGATCCGCGTGGAGTATGGCGGCTTGCGCATCTTGGACTTGCAGGCCCTTCGGTCACAGGTATTCAAGCGCTAGCTGAGGCTAAACTGCAGCCATGAACGCTGACCCGGCCGCCCTTTACCCCGCACTGGCACATGTGGTTCCAGACTTAAGTTCGCTAGGGCTGGCGGCAGAGCCGATAACAGTTGCGGCGGGTACCGTTCTGTTCAATGAAAACACCGTCTGCCAGGGCTTTCCGCTGGTCTTGGATGGTGAAGTCAAGGTGTCACGCCACTCCCTTGATGGACGTTCGCTAGAGCTTTACCGCGTGGTACCGGGTGAATTGTGTCTGGTCTCCAGTGCCAGCTTGTTTCGCAGCGCGCCTTTGATGGCACGAGGCATCAGCACCCGGCCGACGCGGCTAATCTTGATTGCGCCGTCCACCTTTGTGCAGTGGCTGGAGACTCCGGTTTTTCGCGACGAAGTACTGGGCCTGTTTGCCGAACGCATGGCCGACCTGACTGGACTCATCGATGCCGTAGCCTTTCAGCGCCTGGACCAGCGTTTGGCCGCCACCTTGCTGGGGCGCGGACAAAGCCTGGCACTCACACACCAGCAATTGGCCAATGAACTGGGCACCGTACGGGAAATGGTGTCCCGCCTGCTACGCCGTTTTGAGCGCGAAGGCTGGGTCGATCTGGCACGCGAGAACATCGTCATCCGTGACAGCAAGGCCTTGCGGGCGCTTGCAGACATGCAGCCAACTTGAAGCAGCGGGCGGGTCTTTGGCGCGTGTGACTGAAGTCACAGACAGTTGAAGTCAGAACCCGTGTAATCAACGCATCTTCCACTCTTGATGAAAAGGACCTCCCATGAAAACCAATGAAGGCACGATTGATCGCGGACTCCGCGTCGCTGTTGGCATCCTGTTGCTAGCGCTCACACTGACAAACACCATCGGCATGTGGGGCTGGATCGGTGTGGTTCCCTTGCTCACCGGTGCCATTGGCTGGTGCCCCCTGTACACGGTGCTCGGCATTAACACTTGCTCCATGAAAAACAGCTGACCACAGCTTTCCCGCACGCCCGCCAGGGCGCGCTCTAAAATGGGCCGGAACCGCCACAACTCCAGAGCCCATGACCGAACCCAAAGCCCCCCCTGTTTTTCGCCGCGCCGCGCCCCCACCGGGGCGCGCGCCAATTCCGGCGGGGCAAACCAATACCGCAGCCATTGGCCCCAACGGCACGATGCGCTTGAACAAACGCATGGCCGAATTGGGTCTGGCGTCACGGCGTGAGGCGGATGACTGGATCTCCAAGGGTTGGGTCAAAGTCGATGGCCGGATTGCGGAAATGGGCATGCAGGTGGCACCCGATGTGAAGATTGACATCGACAAAGAGGCCAAGGGCCACCAAGCAACCCAGGTCACCATCCTGATCAACAAGCCCATCGGGCTGGTAAGTGGCCAGGCTGAAGACGGGCACGAGCCTGCCATCACGCTGGTGCAACCGCAAAACCGCTGGAAGGATGACAACGCACGCTTCTTCTTCCATGGCAGCCAGCTCAAAAGCCTGGTGCCCGCCGGACGGCTGGACATCGATTCCACCGGCCTTCTGGTGCTCACACAAGACGGCCGCGTGGCCCGCCAACTGATTGGCGAAGACTCGGTGATGGAGAAGGAATATCTGGTGCGCGTGGTCTATACCGGACGGGCCAACACAGCAGCCGGCATGTCCGCCGCCGCCACTTATCCGGCAGCACCGACCCAGCTCAGCCGAATTGACGACGACGACCCGGTCAGTTCAGATGTCCAATCCGTGTTTCCAAAAGATCAGCTGGCACTGTTGCGCCACGGTCTGAGCCTGGACGGGCAACCCCTCAAGCACGCCAAAGTCGAGTGGCAAAACCCGGAACAGTTGCGATTTGTTTTGACAGAAGGCAAAAAACGCCAGATCCGCCGCATGTGCGAATTGG
>CANFNO010000505.1 GCA_947447845.1 Burkholderiales bacterium
GCCGGGATTGCATCGCCTGCGTGCCCTCCACCCGGCTGCGAAAAAAGGTGATCTGAAAGCCATATGCCGCGTCTTGCCCGGCCACTTTGGCATGGCCGGTGAGGTACCACCACTCGGTCTTAAATTCAGGATGGGCACCCGCGTCCCGTGGAAAAACCAGGCGCCGGGGCTTGTTCACGAGGTTTGTAGCGGCCTGCGCTGTGGCTGGCACCAACCCGCCGCCCAGCGCAGTGGAAGCCGCCGCGTTTAGCAGCCATCGGCGACTTGTGTCTTTCATGCGTGGGGATGTCAAACGGCGCGCTTCACCGTAGGGCTTGTCGGGTGGCGCAAGTCCGTGCGCGGCAGCAGTTATTTGGCATTCCCCATCTTAGCAAGGCGCTGTGCCAGCAGCACGGGCGGTTTGCCGACAAAGCCGTCCAGTCGCTGGCCCATGGCCAGTTCCAGCTGGTCGAGCCTGACTTGCGCTGCCGGATGCGTGCTCATTTGCAGCGTGAACATCGCGTTGTCTGGCGCCACCGTGCGCAATTGGGACAGCACCGCCACCAGGCCATAGGGGTCAAAGCCAGCGCGAGTGGCCAGTGCAACACCGTTGCGGTCGGCTTCCAGTTCATCGCCTTGGTCCAGGCCTTTGGAATACAAGTCGCGGCCCAGGCTGATCAATTGCGAGGACAAGGCTGAATTGCCTTCCTTCGCCAATTGCGAAGCGGCAAACTTGGCCAGCAAACCGGTACGCGCCGACTTGTTCATGGCTTGCAGGTGGTGTTTGGACAGCACATGGGTGATTTCATGGGCCAGCACACCTGCCAACTCGGACTCGTCCTTGAGCGAATCGATCAACCCTTTGGTGACAAAAATATAACCACCTGGCGCGGCAAAGGCGTTGTAGCCACCATCGTCCAAAACCATAAACGTCCATGGCAGATTGGGGCGTGCGGACTGCAGGCTGATCCAGCGACCCAGGCGGTTGACATACGCTTGCAGCGCCATGTTTTTATGCAAGGGCTTGGCGCCCAGAAGCACAGCGGCCAGGTGTTGGCCGATCTCAATCTCGCGCGGCTCGTCGATCTGTTCGACGGATTGCGTCAGCAAGCCCAGCAGATCCTGGTTGTCAGATTTTGATGCGGCTGCGGGCGCTGGTGCAGCACTGCCGCCCAAATTCAACAGCTTGCTCGCAGCGTCCTTGGTGCTGCTGCTCGCAGCGCCTTGCTTGATCAGGTCTTGCAAAAAGCCGCCTAGCGCTTTGCCCGCATCCTGCGCCTGCGCGTGGCTGCAGAACACAACAGCAGCCAGTCCCAGGGCGCAAGCCTCGTAAAGAAACGACCGCTTCATTTTGAGCTCCTGCGTGGGCCATTTGCGGTGGCGTCATCAGCCGCAGCAGGAGGCGGCGGTTCGGGTAGTGCATCGACTGTGCGAACTGCCAACTGTGCTTCGTCCGCAAATTTGCGTGCTTGTGTTGCATCAGCACGCAGAGCTTCGGCCTGCTTCAAGGCCGACAAGTTGGGTTGTGCGTTTGCGATGTCTTCAGAACTCATGCCTCGTATGCCCACCGTGGCCGTTGCCGTGGTGGTGGTTTGCGTGTTGCCACGGTTGAGAAAACTGGTTAATCCACGCAGCATGCCGCTGGCAGCACTGCCCGCACTGGTGGACGGTGCTGCCGTACCCACATCAAACATGTGGAGCCAGCCGGTCTGGCCTGTGGCCGTTGTCACCCGCATCCAGGGGCCCTGGCGTTCGGGCAAACGGGTCACGGGCGCTTGCGCGGGAAGCGATGCCACGACCGCCGTGCTGTCCGACGGACCCTGGCGAAGTTCTGCTGCGCGCTTGACCAGCAACGATTCCGTCTGCGCCCAGGCCGATGTGGCAACCACCAAAGCCCAAGCCACCAATAACCAGCGCGTTCGCAACATGCCTGTCCTTTTCGCAAAAGCGCCCGACCGTGGGGTCGGTGAGCCACAAATTAATATTGCGCCGATTGTCGGCGATGCGAAGTGGCCCTGCAACGCGCAGCGTCACCGGCGCTAACCCACATGCACAGGCAGCAAACACTTGCGTCGACATTCAGTGGCCGCTTGAACGCCCGGAGGTTTACCAGTCTTCCTTGACAGCCATGACCGCGTCATGCCCGGCGGCTGCGCGCCCGGAAAGCCACGCCGTGATGGTGCCAGCCAACACCACTGAGAGCGCCAGTGCAAAAAGGCGCCAGCCGGGCAGGTTGAGCTCCATGCTCCAGTGAAAGCTTTGCGGGTTGACGACATGCACCAAAACCACGGCCACTGCCAGACCCAATGCCACTCCGGCCATGGCGCCTAGGGTGGTCCATGCGGCACCCTCGGTTGCCACCACGCGCAGGATCTGGCGTCGCGTCAAGCCCAGATGGGCCAGCAGCCCGAACTCCTTGCGCCGGGCCAGCACCTGCGCGCTAAAGCTGGCAGCCACGCCGAACAAGCCAATCCCCACGGCCACCGCCTGCAGCCAGTAGGTCACGGCAAAGCTGCGGTCAAAAATGCGCAGCGTGGTGGCGCGGATTTGTGCCGCCGAACCAAATTCCAGCAGTTGTCCCGCTTGCCCATTGGTGCTATGAGCTTGCTGATCGGCCAGGTCGCGAAGGGCCTGTTCCACACTGGCAACGTTGGCGTCTGCCTCCAGCCATAGCGCCAGGTCATTGATCCGGCGGTCCGGGCTGAGCCGGGCAAAGTCCGCGCGGTCCATGGCGATGGTGCCAAACTGGCGCGCGTAATCGCGCCAGATGCCTGCCACAAAGAATCGCGGTGTTGGTCCATCGGTCTTGCCGTCCTTCGCGCTAAAGGCCTTTTGCAGCGGGACAAAGTCTTCGCCCACGCGCGCACCATACAAATCCACCACCGCCTCGCTGACAAATATGCCGATGCGACCCACTGGAACCGCCAGCGCCTCACCCACCAGTGGCAGATCGGGAGCGCCGGACTTGGTGCTTTGTAGGGATCGCACCAGCAGAGAAACCGCTGGTTTCGCAGGATCCAGGTTGAGCGGCAAATTGCGCTGCACGGTCAGCCTTTGAACCCCCGGAAGTTTGGTGGCAGCCTGCACAAAGGCATCATCAAAATAGGCCAGTTCCTGTGCGCCGCCCACGCCCGAGCGCACATAAAGGGATGCGGGCAGCACCGTATCCAGCCAGGCGGTAACCGAGTGGCGAAAGCTGCTCACCATCACCGTCAGGGCCACAGCCAGACTGAGCGACGCCACCACGCCGCTGACAGCGACTGCTGCACTCTCACACACCCGCCGCGCGCGCTCCACGGCCAGCAACGGCAGAGCGCGATGCGCCACCAGCGGTGCCACGCGGTCCAGCACCAGACCTACCAGCCAAGGCAGAGCGACGATGCCGCCCATCAACAGCAGGGCGATTCCAAGATAGGCACCCAAAGGCACGCCGCCAACGGGTGGCGCCAGGGCCAGAGCGCAGCC
>CANFNO010000506.1 GCA_947447845.1 Burkholderiales bacterium
GGCAATGTATTCGTCACCAGATTGGCTTACGATGCGACTGACCTATTCGCCAAGTACAACCCAATCACTAAACCGTAAACCCGATGGACAACTCAGCCCCCTACACGCCACCCAAAATCTGGTCCGCCAACAAGGAAAATGGCGGTCGCTTCGCGAGCATCAACCGCCCCACTGCAGGCGCCACCCACGAGCAGGAGCTTCCCGTCGGGCGCCACCCCTTTCAACTGTATTCACTGGGCACACCCAACGGCGTCAAGGTCACCGTCATGCTGGAAGAGCTGCTGGCGGCGGGACACACAGGCGCCGAATACGACGCCTGGCTGATCCGCATCAACGAAGGGGACCAGTTCGGCAGCGGCTTTGTCTCGGTCAACCCCAACTCCAAAATTCCGGCATTGTTGGACCGCAGTGGTGCAACCCCCATCCGGGTGTTTGAGTCCGGGGCGATCCTGATTCATCTGGCCGAGAAGTTTGGAGCCTTTTTGCCGACCGATACCGACCGGCGTGCCGAATGCCTGTCGTGGCTTTTCTGGCAAATGGGCAGCGCACCTTTTCTTGGCGGCGGGTTTGGTCATTTCTACGCCTACGCACCTACCAAAATCGAATACGCAATCGATCGCTATGCGATGGAGGTCAAGCGCCAAATGGATGTGCTTGACCAGCGCCTGGCACATAGTCCTTATTTGGCGGGAGACGAATACACCATTGCCGACATGGCGGTCTGGCCCTGGTACGGCATGCTTGCCATGGGTCACCTATACGAAGCGGGTGAATTCCTGCAAGTTCATAACTACACCCACGTGCTGCGCTGGACAAACGAGATCGCGCAGCGTCCGGCCGCCCAGCGCGGTCGCATGGTCAACCGTACTTTTGGCGACCCTGCCAAGCAATTGCACGAGCGCCACGATGCAACTGACTTTGAAACCAAGACGCAGGACAAGATCGTCGCACCCGGTTGATGCCCGGCCTCGGAGTCCATCAGCGAGACTTCTGACTTGGATGTCACTTTCTGGCATACCCGGTATGGGCGAGCCTCATCCTGTGTGTGTTTTGGGCGGTTGTACCGGTCGCTCTACAACCTTTCACTCCGGCGGGAGCCTCGGTGGTGGCGACAGACTGCGTCGAGTTGTGGCAAATCCCAATGATGTGTGACTAACTGCAATGAGATAACAACTCCTTGGCTTTTACCTTCACGCCAGCACAGCTTTCGCGACATAGCTGTACAGCGGTATGCCAAACAGGATATTGAGAGGAAAGGTGATGCCCAGCGACAGGCCGAAGTACAGCGAAGGATTGGCCTCGGGGACTGCGTAGCGCATCACCGCAGGCACCGCGATGTAGGAGGCACTGGCTGCAAGCACCATGAGCAGGATGGTGTCGCCCACAGGAATGTCCAACAGGGCGCAGAGCCCCAGCGCCAGGCTGGCGTGTGTCAGGGGGCCGAGCACCGCATAGGCAATCAGCCAGGGCGACTTGCCCTTGACCTGGGGCAGGCTGCGCGCTGTTAACAGCCCCATGTCCAGCAGGAAGAAGGCCAGCATACCCTTGAAGAGATCGCCCGAAAACGGCTGCATCGCCGCCTTGCCGGCATCGCCGCTGAGGATGCCGATCACCATGGCCCCTAGCAGCAGCAGTTGCGCGCCATCGGTAAAGGACTCATGCAAAATTTTGCCGAACGGCACGCTGGCGCGCTGGGAAGATGAAGGTAGAGCCAGCACGGCGGACCCGCCGCGGGTTCCGGCAACGGCGCTGGTCGGTTGCTGCCGCATGGCGTTGGCAAACACAATGGCAAGGATGATGGCTGGTGACTCCATCAAGGCCATGGCCGCCGACATGTAGCCGCCAAACACCACTTGCTGGTTCTCCAGTGTCTGCACAGCGGTCACAAAGGTCACTGCGCTGACGGACCCATAGGTGGCCGCCACGGCCGCCGCATCAAAGCCGGACAAGACCCGGCGCAGCAGGAAGTAGCCCAACAGCGGTACCGCCACCGCCAGCAGCACGGCGCATCCCAGGCTGGTAGCCACTTGAACGGTAAAGCCGGAGTGGGCCAGCGCAAATCCGCCCTTCAGACCCAGCGCCATCAACAAGTACAACGCAAGAAAGCGCGAGATTGGCTGGGGAATCTCCAGGTTCGATTTCACTGCGCCCGCGAGCGCGCCGAAGATGAAGAAGAGAATGGCCGGGTCTAGCAAATTGTGCATGGGTGTTTTCCTTTGCACCCATGCTAGGCAATGAGAGGTATCTTGTAAAATCGATTCATTGCGGCTTTTGCATAGATAAAAAACTATGAACATTTCCTTTCGCCAATTGCGACTGGTACTGGCACTGGCAGAGACCGGCAGTGTCAGCGGTGCCGCGCGCATGATGCATGTGACCCAGCCAACGGCCTCCATGCAGCTGAAGGATGTCGCCGATGCCGTCGGCCTGCCCATCTACGAACTGGTGGGACGCAAGGTCTACTTGACGGAGGTGGGCAACGAGCTAGCCCGCACCGCGCGTGCCATCGCTGCGGAATGGGATGGTTTTGAGCAGCGGGTGGATGCCCAGAAAGGCTACACGCGTGGCAAGCTGCGCGTGGCGCTGGTCAGCACCGCCAAATACTTTGTGCCGCGACTGTTGGGGTCTTTTTGCAAGCGTTATCCGGAGATCGACGTCTCGTTGGAAGTGTTGAACCGTGACGGGGTTGTCGCACGCCTGCGCAACAACCTCGACGACCTGTACGTGATGTCCGTCCCGCCCAAGGATCTGGATCTGGTGGATGAGGTCATCATGGCCAATCCCCTGGTCGTCATTTGCGCCAGCGCCAACCCCTTGGTCAAACAGAAGTCGCTCTCATTGGCTGAACTCTCCGGGCAGCGGTTCATTTTGCGGGAGGAGGGCTCAGGCACCCGCATGGCCGTGGACAACTGTTTCAAAAAGCTGAAATTCCGCCCCGATTTGCGGTTGGAGCTCGGCAGCAACGAAGCCATCAAGGAGTCGGTGGCTGGTGGCCTGGGCATCTCCGTAATCTCCAGCCATGCCTTGCACGGCAATGCCAAAGAACACGGAGTATCAGTCTTGAACGTTGCCGGGTTTCCGGTGCAGTCCCATTGGCATGTGGTTCACCCCAAGGGCAAGAAACTTTCCCCCATCGCATCGATTTTCAAAGCGCAACTGTTAGCAAGCGCATAGAAATATTGATACGGTCGTTGGCCCTTCGCCATCGTCTCCGCGCCGATCAGTCGTGAGGGTCTGGGCCAACCATCTCCCCCCACCGGCACCTCAACAAGGCAGTTCGACCGAGTAATGGTTTTCCCCTATTCGCATGCTTTTGGATTTCAAAGATACTTAGTTTGTCCAACGAACAAACTAAGTAAGGCATGACAGGGTTGTCGTTGACAAAGGGGAGATTCCACACTTTGCCCGCATGGGCTATTTCCTATAGGAGCTTTGAATGAAA
>CANFNO010000507.1 GCA_947447845.1 Burkholderiales bacterium
AAACGCCAGATCCAGCGACCATTCGGCTAGTGTCGTCATGCTGGCAGTGACCTGAGCCAGCCCACAGTCTTGCTCGCAGTCCAGCACCAGCAGGCGCTCCAGCACCATCTGTCGCGTGGCGCGCATCGCACTGGCTAAGTCCATGCCGCTCGCGCACAGGGCGTCGCTCAATAACTGCATGGCCGGGCGGTCCGGCAAACCGGGCGGCAACAGCGCTAACAGATCGGCATAACGGCGGCGCACGCGCTGTGCGAAGCGCGAATGCCCGGACATGGCGGCGGCACTGGAGGCGACGGGGTTGCGGGTCATAATTCCTGACATGGTGAACACTTTTCTTTGGCGCAAGTGAATTCAGTTGCTTCAGTCTGGCTCAGAACCTTTGCGTGGGGTGCACGCTGGGCATTTTGGATTCTTGCAACGGCCTGGATCACCTTAGGCCTGGTCTGGGGCGGATTGCATTTTCTGATTGTGCCGCGAATTGGCGAGCTGCGCCCGTGGCTGGAGCAGCAGGCCACACAGCGCATGGGCATTGAGGTGCGCATCGGGGACATCGTGGCCCGCTCGAATGGCCTGATTCCTTCGATCGAGTTGCGCGACGTGAAGTTTCTGGACTCCAGTCAGCGCGTGGCCTTACGCCTGCCCTCGGTGCTGGCCGCCTTGTCGCCGCGCTCTGCGATGGCGCGGGGCTTTGAGCAGCTCTATATCGACAGCCCGGAGTTGTCGGTGCGTCGCTCGGCCGACGGCCGCATCTGGATAGCTGGTTTTGCCCTGCCCGATGCCACGACACAAACCAGTGGCGCTGCCGAATGGGTTTTTGCCCAACCCGAATTGGTGGTGCGCCACGGTAAGTTGACGTGGACGGACGAGCTGCGAGGTGTGCCCGCGCTGGCGCTGGCCGATGTGGACATTGTGATTCGCAACCGGCGCCTCCAGCACGCCATCCGGGTGGACGCAGACCCCCCGCCAGGTTGGGGCACCCGACTGTCGGTCATGGGGAAATTTCAACAGCCGCTTTTTACACGCGCAAAAGGCGACTGGCGCAATTGGACCGGGCAACTTTTTGGCGAGGCGACACAGCTCGATCTGGCGCTGTTGCGCAACTACGTGGATTTGGGTGTGGACTTGAGTCAGGGCGCGGGTTCGTTGCGCGCATGGGTTGATGTCGACCGTGCCAAGTTCAAGGGCGTCAGCGCGGACCTGGCGCTTCAGGCGGTCACGGTCAAGGCATCCGCCGATTTGGAAGCCTTGGATCTGGAGCGCCTTACGGGTCGCCTGAGTGTGCGGCGGCTGGAAGGTGGCTTGGAAATTTCCACCGAGGCTCTGGCCTTTGATACCCGGGACGGTCTGCATTGGCCGGGCGGCAATGTGCAACTCAGTCTGTTTGATTCCAAGCCCAAGGTTTTCGCGCACGGCACCCTGACTGCGGACCGTTTGGATTTGGCTGCCCTGGCAGATGTCGCCGTCCGACTGCCGCTGGATGCGGCTCTTCGCGAGCAGTTGCAAAGCCTCGCGCCCAAGGGGCTGGTGGAGAAATTGCAGTTCAGTTGGCAGGGCGAACTCAGCAAGCCCGAAACCTTTGCGGCCTCCGGTCGCGTGCAGCAACTGGCGCTGGCGGCGCAGCCCCGCAGCGGATTTGGAGTTCCCGGCGTTCCCGGATTGCGCGGTGCAGTGGTTGATTTCGAGCTGACCCAGGCGGCCGGCAAGGCCACACTGTCGATGCAGGATGGCAGCATCGAATTCCCCGGCGTTTTTGACAAACCCGTGGTGGACTTCGCAGATTTGAGTGGCGCACTTCTTTGGAAGCTGGATGGCACGCACATCACGGTGGAAGCCAGCAAAGTTCGCTTTGCGAATACCGACGCACAGGGCGAAGCAAGCATCAAGTGGCAGACCGCCAGCTTGCCGCGTGGCGGCTCGCCAGACCTGCGCTTCCCGGGGTTACTGGATCTGAGTGGCAGCTTAAGCCGTGCCAACCTGGCTTCTGTGCCGCGCTACCTGCCACAGGTCATGAACCGGGAGGCGCGGGACTATCTGGCCCAGGCGTTGGTGGCAGGGGAGGGCAGCAACGTCAAGTTCAAGGTCAAGGGCGACCTGGCCCAATTTCCATTTGATGGTGCCAAAGCCGGCGACTTCAGGATTGCCGGGGACTTCAAAAATGCCAGTTACGCCTACGCGCCTGCATTGGTGCTGCCCAAGGACAGCCCGCCCTGGCCATTGCTGACCCAGGTTGCGGGGGAACTGGTGCTTGACCATGACAACTTGCAGATCAAGGCCGGCAAGGGCTTGTTGTCGGTGGGCACCGGCTTGTTGTTTAGCAAGACGGAAGTGGGCATTAGCAAGCTCTACGCTTCGCCTTTGGTGGCGGTGACCGCCGAGGCGCGCGGGCCTTTGAGCGAGGCCCTGGCTTTTGTTAACGCATCACCGGTAGGCGTTTGGACGGGCAACGCCCTGGCGCACACCACGGTGTCGGGTGTGGCTGATTTCAAGGTGAAGCTGGCGATTCCGCTGGAGTATGTAGAGAAGTCCACAGTGCAGGGCAGCGTCACATTGGGCAGCAATGACTTTCAATTTGCCCCGGGTGTGCCGCGCCTGACCCGGGTCAAGGGCGCGGTGGCGTTTAGCGAGACCGGTTTCACGCTGACGGGACTGCAGGCGCGCGCCCTGGGGGGCGATGTGCGCGTCGACGGAGGCATGAGTTTTGGCGCGGCCGCGCTGGCACGCAACGCCCCCACAGGTTTGCGCCTTCAAGGTGTTGCCACGGCCGAGGGCTTGCGCCAAGCCAGTGAATTGGGCTTTGCAGCACGGCTGTCGCATTTCAGTTCGGGCAGTGCGGCGTACAGCGCCAATGTGGCACTACGCGCCGGTGTTCCGGAAATTCTGGTGACCAGCAACCTGGTCGGCATGGCGCTGAACCTGCCGGAACCTTTTACCAAAGCCCCCGACACACAATTGCCTTTGCGCCTTGAAACATCCGTGGTGCGCAGTTCCCAGCTTGCAGGTGCCCGCCTGCAAGACCAGTGGCAGCTGGATTTGGGTAAGGTGGCCAGCGTCAACTATGTGCGCGACATTTCCGAGACCGATGCGCGGGTGCTGCGCGGCAGTATTGGCGTGGGCCTGAGCGGCCATGAATCTGCGCCCTTACCTAACGAAGGGGTTGTAGCCAACGTGCACATGGACGAGGTGGACTTTGACGCCTGGAGCGCCATTGCCTCCCAACTGATGGCGGGCCCGGCATCTTCCACTGGCGCCACGCTGGACGCGACAGCCCTGGGCTACATGCCTGCCAGTCTGGCTCTGCGCGCTAACGAACTGATGGTGCAGGGTCGAAAATTCAGCAAGGTCGTGCTGGGTGGAACGCGGGACGGTCTGGTCTGGCGCGGCAATGTGGAGGCGGCCGAGCTCAACGGCTATGTGGAATACCGCCAGAGCAGCGGCAGC
>CANFNO010000508.1 GCA_947447845.1 Burkholderiales bacterium
CACAGGCACCGCGTGAGGAGAAGCAGGCCGCTTACCGCTCCGACATTACTTACGGCACGAATAACGAATACGGTTTCGACTATCTTCGCGACAACATGGTTCACGAGGTGGGAGACCGCGTGCAGCGCGGGCTGAACTTCGCCATCGTTGACGAAGTCGACTCCATCCTGATCGACGAAGCACGCACGCCACTGATCATTAGCGGACAAGCTGAAGACCATACCGATTTGTACTTGGCCATCAACAAGGTGGTGCCTTTGATGACCAAGCAGGAGGGCGAAGCAGACCCCCACACGGGTGAAGGTATTACCAAGCCAGGTGACTTCACCGTGGACGAGAAGTCGCATCAGGTATACCTGACCGAAGCCGGGCACGAGAACGCTGAACGCATTCTTTCCGGGCTGGGTCTGATTGCCGAGGGCGCATCCTTGTATGACCCCGCCAACATCACGTTGATGCACCATCTGTACGCCGCGTTGCGTGCCAACCACCTGTACCATCGCGACCAGCATTACGTGGTGCAAGAGGGCGAAATTGTGATCGTCGATGAATTCACCGGACGCCTGATGACGGGACGTCGCTGGAGCGACGGTCTGCACCAGGCTGTGGAAGCCAAGGAGGGCGTCGAGATCCAGGCCGAAAACCAAACCCTGGCCTCCATCACCTTCCAGAACTACTTCCGCCTGTATGGCAAGTTGGCTGGAATGACCGGCACTGCCGACACCGAAGCCTACGAATTTCAGGAAATCTACGGTTTAGAGACCGTGGTGATTCCGCCGAATCGCAAGAGTCGCCGCGAGGACCAACTGGACCGTGTTTACAAGACTACGCGCGAAAAGTACGAAGCGGCCATCATGGATATCCGCGAATGCTACGAGCGCGGTCAACCGGTGTTGGTGGGAACCACATCGATCGAAAATTCAGAAGTCATCTCCCAGCTTTTGGATAAAGACAAACTGCCTCACCAAGTGCTGAACGCCAAGCAGCATGCTCGCGAGGCCGATATCGTGGCCCAGGCAGGTCGCGCCAAGATGATCACCATTGCTACCAACATGGCGGGTCGGGGAACAGACATCGTGCTCGGCGGCAGTATTCAGAAGGTTGTTGAGGACATAGAGGCGGACGCATCGTTGGACGAAGCCGCCAAGCAGACTGCGATTGCCAAAATTCGTGATGACTGGGCGCGTGACCACGAGGTCGTGAAGGCGTTGGGTGGTTTGCGCATCATTGCGACAGAGCGCCATGAGTCTCGCCGCATTGACAATCAACTGCGCGGCCGTTCTGGCCGCCAGGGTGACCCAGGTTCTTCGCGCTTTTACTTGAGTCTTGACGACGCGCTCATGCGAATTTTCGCCGGCGACCGCGTCAAGTCCATCATGGATCGCCTGAAGATGCCGGATGGCGAAGCCATTGAAGCTGGTATCGTTACGCGCAGCATCGAGAGTGCTCAACGCAAGGTGGAGGCCCGTAACTTCGATATGCGCAAGCAGTTGCTGGAATATGACGACGTATCCAATGATCAACGCAAGGTGATCTATCAGCAACGCAACGCGATTCTGGATGCACAGGATCTGAGCGCACAAATTGCTTCGCTGCGTGAAGGTTGTTTTGAAGATCTGGTGCGCATGTTTGTGCCGCAAGAGTCGGTGGAAGAACAGTGGGACATTTCTGGCCTGCAAAAAGTGCTGGCCGATGAATGGCAGATCGAGTTGGACCTGAAGACGCAGATCGAGCAGGCCAGCGCCATTACCGACGAAGAGGTTCTGCACACGGTTGCGACTGCTGCAAATGTCGCTTTCCAAGCCAAAGTGGATCTGGTGGGTGACGTCAACTTCACGCAATTTGAACGCATGGTGCTGTTGCAGAGTATCGACAGCCACTGGCGTGATCACTTGAGCGCGCTGGACTATCTGCGCCAGGGTATCCATTTGCGGGGCTACGCGCAAAAGCAGCCCAAGCAGGAATACAAGCGCGAGGCATTTGAACTATTTGGCCAATTGCTTGACTCCGTGAAGAACGATGTCACCAAAGTATTGATGACAGTGAAGATTCAATCGGCCGAACAGATTGACGAAGCCGCGCAAGCATTGGAAGCACGTGCCGAAGCCATTTCAAACGTGACCTACAGCGCACCGACTGAAACCGGCGAAGTAGAAACCACTGTGGATGCACAAACCGTTGGCTTGGCCCGGTCAGCAACAGCCACCGCCGCTGCGGCGGCGGCCGCCAGCATGGCACGGGTTGGTCGCAATGACGCTTGCCCATGCGGCAGCGGAAAAAAGTTTAAACACTGCCACGGCAAACTCGCCTGAAAGAAGACCATGCCCGTTAATTTGCCATTGCCGGATATTGCCACGCTGTATCCCATTTCGGGTGTGCGCATCGGCGTCACCGAAGCGGGTATCCGCAAAGCTAACCGCAAAGACCTGACAGTGGTGCTCATGGACGCAAGTGCCAGCGTTTCGGGGGTATTCACCTCAAACCGCTTTTGCGCCGCGCCGGTGCAACTTTGTCGCGAGAACCTGGCTACGGGTCAGGCTATGCGCGCCATGGTGATCAACACCGGCAATGCCAACGCAGGCACGGGTGCGGACGGTCTCAGTCGGGCGCGAAGCACCTGTGTTGCGCTGGCAAGGCGATTGGGCATTGATGCTTCGCAAGTGCTCCCTTTTTCGACTGGCGTGATCATGGAAACGCTGCCGGTTGACCGCATTGAAGCTGGTCTTGATGCCGCTATTGCCGACGCAAACGAAGGCAATTGGCTAAAGGCTGCCGAGGGCATCATGACCACTGACACCCAGCCGAAGGCATTTGGTGTTCAGGGCATGGTCGGTGGCAAGCTAATCAGCGTGTCGGGTATCAGCAAGGGTGCGGGCATGATTCGCCCCAATATGGCCACCATGCTCGGCTTCATCGCCACCGATGCCTGTGTGGATCAGGCTGTGATGAAGCAGTTGTCGCTGGAACTGGCCGACGGCTCTTTCAACCGGGTGACAGTGGACGGCGACACCTCCACCAACGACTCCCTGGTGGTGATCGCCAGCAACAAAGCTGGCAATGGCGTGATTGATTCACTTGCGTCGGCGGATGGTCAGGCGCTTAAGGCTTTGATGCTCAATGTGGCACGCAAATTGGCCCAAGCCATTGTCCGCGACGGTGAAGGTGCTACCAAGTTCATCAGTGTGGTGGTGCAGGGTGGGCGCAATGCCGAGGAGTGCCGCAAGGTGGCATACGCCATTGCCCATTCACCCTTGGTGAAGACCGCCTTTTATGCCAGCGACCCGAACCTCGGCCGCATTCTTGCTGCGGTGGGTTATGCAGGCATTGATGACCTGGACCAGACAGGAATCGAGCTGTTTTTGGATGATGTGCATGTGGCGACCCAAGGTGGGCGCAATCCTGCCTACCGTGAAGAAGA
>CANFNO010000509.1 GCA_947447845.1 Burkholderiales bacterium
GAGACCTACTCAAGCGCACACCATGAACTCGCTAAAAGCCAAACTCCCTCCGATGGGCACATTAGGTCCAGCCATAGCCTTGTTGCTGGCCTGCGCCTTCTTTACTTTTCAGCATGAGAACTTCCTCACGCTAAAGAACTTTTCCCTGATCCTGCAGCAGGTCATGGTGGTGGGCACCATCGCTATTGGTCAGACACTGATCATCCTGACCGCCGGTATCGATTTGTCTTGCGGCATGGTCATGGCCCTGGGCTCCATCGTGATGACCAAATTCGCAGCCGACTACGGTCTGAGCGCGCCAGTGGCCATCTTGTGCGGCATCGCCGTCACCGCCCTGTTTGGTCTGATCAACGGGTTGCTGGTGACGCGGATCAAGTTGCCACCCTTCATCGTCACCCTGGGCACCTTGAATATTGCGTTTGCGATCACCCAGTTGTACTCGCACGCGCAAACCATTACCAACATTCCAGAGGGTATGAATCTGCTGGGTGAAACCTTTAGCTTTGGCGGCGCGCGTGTGGCGTATGGCGTGGTGCTGATGCTGGGCATGTATATCGTCACCTGGATCTGGTTGCGCGACACCGCCCAAGGCCGCCACATTTATGCCGTGGGCAATAGCCCAGAAGCCACCCGTTTGGCTGGTATTTCCACTGAGAAAGTGCTGGTCGGCGTGTACGTGTTGGCTGGCGTTTTCTACGGTATTGCCTCCGCCTTGACCGTCGCCCGAACTGGCGCCGGTGACCCCAATGGCGGTCAGACCGATAACCTGGACGCCATCACCGCGGTAGTGCTGGGCGGCACCAGCCTGTTTGGCGGGCGCGGCATCATCTTGGGCACGCTGGTGGGCGCCATGATTGTGGGTGTGTTCCGCAATGGACTGACCCTGATGGGCGTGTCCTCCGTTTACCAAGTATTAGTCACTGGCGTGCTGGTGATTCTGGCTGTGGCCACCGACCAAATGTCCCGCAAAGGAGGCCGTTAAATGAGCACCCCCCAAATCGTCATGCAGGCCAAGGGCCTGATCAAACGCTACGGTCAAGTCACCGCGCTGGATGGTGCTGACTTTGAATTGCGCGCCGGAGAAATCCTGGCCGTCATCGGCGACAACGGCGCAGGCAAGTCTTCGCTGATCAAGTGCTTGTCAGGTGCCACCATTCCAGACGAAGGCGAAATTCAGTTGGATGGCCAGGTCATCCATTTCAAGAGCCCTATCGACGCGCGTCTTGCTGGCATCGAAACCGTGTACCAGGATCTGGCCGTGGCACCCGCCATGTCGATTGCTGAAAACCTGTTTCTGGGCCGTGAACTGCGCCGCTCCGGCCTCTTGGGTCTGCTCGGATTTATCGACAAAAAGAAGATGCTGGAAGAAAGCATTTCCCGCATGAACGACCTGAAGGTCGGCATCCGTTCCATGACACAAGCGGTGGAAACATTGTCCGGCGGACAGCGTCAGTGCGTCGCCGTAGGACGCGCGGCAGCCTTTGCACAGCACGTGGTCATCATGGATGAGCCGACCGCCGCGCTGGGCGTGAAAGAGGGCAATATGGTGCTGGAATTGATTCGACGTGTGCGCGATAAAGGCTTGCCCGTCGTGCTGATATCGCACAATATGCCCCACGTTTTTGAGGTGGCCGACCGCATTCACATCGCCCGTTTGGGCAAGCGTGCCGCGGTGGTCAACCCCAAGAAGATCAGCATGAGCGACACGGTTGCCGTGATGACGGGCGCCAAGTCGGTGAGCGACTTGCCCGAAGAAGCGCTGGCCCACTAGCCACGGAAAGAATATAAATGCTTAAGGGAATTGATCCGGTACTCACACCGGAGCTGTTGAAACTGCTGATGGAAATGGGACACGATGACGCCATCGTGCTGGCTGACGCCAACTTCACGGCTGTGCGATATGCGAACGGCAAGCCCATCATCCGTCTGCCCGGTATCGGCATGGCGCGTGCCGTACAGGCCGTGACCTCGCTGCTACCGCTGGTGGCAGATGAGGTGCACCCGGTAGGTTTCATGCAGGTCAGCGGCCAGCCGGCAGAATACCGTTCGGCCCTGCAGCGCGAGGTATTGGCCAGCCTGGAGCCCACGTTTCTGGCCGGGCAAAGTGCCGAGGGCATTGAACGTTTTGCCTTCTATGAGCGTACCAAGAGCGCCTTTGCCATTGTGCTGACCGGCGAACAGCAGCCGTTTGGAAACTTCTTGCTGCGCAAGGGTGTAATCGGCGAAACTCTGCGTCCATGAGCCTTGTTGACACGCCCGACAGCCTGACCCTTTCCAAGGGAAATGGTCTTCCGGGCGCACCACCCGTGCTGCGTCCGCGTGGCTCCAACCACGTGGGCATGCGCCAGTTCAACGAGCGGGTGGTGTTGCACGCCATCCGTCTCAACGGCAGTTTGCCCAAGGCCGAGATCGCCCGCCTAACGGGCCTGACAGCCCAGACCATTGGCCTGATCACCACACGGCTGGAAGACGACGGTCTGCTGATTCGCCACGAGCCGCTGCGCGGCCGCATTGGCCAGCCCTCGGTGCCCATGGCTCTGAATCCGGACGGTGCCTTTTCTGTGGGCATCAAGATCGGTCGACGCAGCGCCGACCTGTTGTTGGTGGACTTCACAGGTGCCGTGCGCCGTCGTGAGTCCATGCACTACACCTTCCCTGATGCGCAGACCCTTTTGCCCGCCATCAAAACCCATATGGCCGCCATTCAGGATGGCTTGGGTGCACTGGCCTTGCGCTTGGTGGGTGTCGGCCTTGCCGCGCCGCTCAATCTGGGCGGTTGGCACAAGTTGCTGGGCCTGCCACCGACCGTGTCTGATGAGTGGAACCACATCGACCTGAGCGCCCAGGTGCAGTCTTTTACCGATGCGCCGGTGAGCTTTGCCAAAGACACCTCGGCCGCCTGCGTGGCCGAGTTGGTGGCCGGGCGCGGACGTGATCTGAAAAGCTTTCTCTACCTGTTTGTCGATACCTTTGTCGGCGGTGGACTGGTCATCAACTCGCATTTGCACAATGGCGTGCATGGCAATGCCGGGGCCGTGGCTTCACTGCCTTTGCAGGTTTCGGCAGGCAAGGGCATGCCGGAGCAATTGCTGGCACATGCCTCGCTTTGGGAATTGGAGCAAAGCTTCAAGGAACATGGCTTGGACCCCACTGCGGCATATGATGAACGCGCCATGGAAGCGCCCTTTGCGGTCTTCACGAGCGCCTGGGTCGCGAGTGCCTCCCTGGCGCTGGCGCAATGCGTGGTGAGCGGCACAGCTTTTCTGGACATCGATGCGGTGGTGATTGACGGCTCATTTAGCCGCGCAATGTTGGCACGCCTGATTGATCACACCGAGGCGGCATTGGCCACTTACGACTGGGAAGGTCTGTATCCCGCAACCTTGGTGGCTGGCAGTATCGGCTCGGACGCGCGCGC
>CANFNO010000510.1 GCA_947447845.1 Burkholderiales bacterium
CGCATTTACTTCAACGCGCCCGAGCAGTTGCAATTGCAATCCGCGTTGGGTCAGGTGGACTTGCAGCACACAGGCTTTAGCGACGTGGTGGTGTGGAACCCCGGCGGCGCAGCAGCAGCCTGCCCGCCAGACCTGCCCAAGGATGGCTTCCGGCACTTTTTGTGTGTTGAGGCAGCCCGCATTGGCGAACCCGTGGAGTTGGGGCCGGACCAGATGTGGAGCGGCACACAGGCAATCAGGGCAGCTCGTTAACGCCTGCAACAGCCGGTGCTGCCTCCATGGCAGTAACAGGGTTTTAACAACGTGAAAAGATGAGTGCAGGGCTTTTAAACCATGCGCGATTTCATCAGTACGGCGCGCACGCTTTTCAAATGATGAATATCCCACTGAATGAAGGGTCACTAACCCGAGTAACTGAGAAATAAGAGAGTAAAACGCAGAGAGCGAGCGACCGTTCGTTCTGGCCGCATGTGAAGAATTAAATGAATCAAATCCGAAAAAGCATTCAGAGCTTTGAAGCCAAAGTTCTAGGCGCGTTTGCAATTTCAGCTTTGGTCGTGGTTGGGCTGTCTCTGGCGACTTGGAAATTGGCCGAAGATTCCACTGCCGCGGATGGTGCTGTGTTCCATACCCAGCAGGTGCTCAACATCATCGGGCACATTGCATCCGACACCTTGCAGGTTGAGCTTAGTACCCAGGCGTATCGGTTCACGGGCGATGCCGAGCGCCTTGGCGAGCGCGATGCCGCCATTGCCGCACGCAAGACCTCCCTGGCCAAGCTACAAAACCTGACCCTTGACAGCAGCGATCAGCAGCAAAGGCTTGCGCAATTGAAAGCCGTCATTCTCGAGCGAATGGCAATTTCCAGGCGCGTCGAAGAAATAATGAAGTCACAGGGAAGTGTGGCCGCGACGGAGTATGCAAAGTCCGCTCCACTCAAAGAAACACGTGCCAGGGTCGCCCAAATACTGGGCGAAATCGAAGCCCAAGAACAAGACATTCTGGAAAAGCGCCTTGCGGGGCAGCAACAGAGTCGCATTGTCATGGTCCGTATTGGGATGGTGGCGGCCTTTTCACTGCTGCTGCTCCTGGGGGCGGCTTTTTTCTTGATTCACCGCCAACTGATGGTCATCCGGAATATTCAGGCCGCTCGGGTCAGCAGCGAAAGGAGCTATGCCGCCACCTTGCAGTCCATTGGCGACGGCGTTGTGGCGACGGATACACACTCCCGGATTGTGCGGATGAATGCGGTAGCCGAACAGCTCACCGGGTGGACGCTGCGCGATGCAGAAGGTCGCCACATAGAAGAAGTGTTTCACATCGTGCACGAAAAAACGGGCCTGCCTGCGGTCATTCCCGTGGCCGACGTGCTGGCATCGGGCGAGGTGCGCGCATTGGCAAACCACACCGTGCTCATTGCGCGCGACGGCACGCAGCGACCCATTGCAGATAGCGCGGCACCTATCCGGGATGACGGTGGAGAGATTCAGGGCGTGGTTTTGGTGTTTCGGGATGTGACCCAGGAGTACCAGTTCGAGCGGACCATCCTGGCCCAAAACGAGCAGTTGGAGCAACGTGTAGCCGAGCGGACCCTGCAACTGCAGGAAAGCGAAACGCGCTACAAAACCGCCTTCCTGACCAGCCCGGATTCGGTCACCATTACCGGCCTGAGCGATGGGCTTTACCTCGATGCAAATGAGGGCTTTGAGCGAACCTACGGCTGGTCACGCGAAGAGGCTATTGGAAAGTCTTCGTTGGACTTGGGCATCTGGAAAGATCTTGCTTGCCGTCAGCAATTCATTCAAATATTGGCGGCGCAGGGTGTTTGCGAAAACTTGGAGGCCGAACTGGTGACCCGATCGGGTCAGGTCATCACCACACTGGTCTCGGCGCGCACCATTCGCATCGGGGAGAAGGACTGTGTGCTGTCCCTTGTGCGGGATATTTCAGAGCGCAAGCGCGCGTCCGATGCACTCAGGATGAGCGAAGAAAAATTCCGAATGACGACCGAGGCGATGCCGCAAATTGTCTGGATCACGGAGGCGGACGGCCGCAATATCTACTTCAACCAGCAGTGGGTTGAGTACACCGGAATGCGTCTGGAAGACTCCTACGGTACGGGCTGGAACATACCTTTTCATCCCGACGACCAGGCCCGCGCAGCGCAGGCCTGGGAAGAGGCGGTCCAAAACCATGGAACCTACGCGCTGGAATGCCGCTTGCGTCGCGCCGATGGGGAATACCGTTGGTGGTTGGTGCGCGGCGTGCCCGCCAGGAACGAAAGCGGCGAGATCACGAATTGGTATGGCACCTGCACCAATATTGACGATCTGAAACGCGCAGAAATGGGCTTGCGCCTGCGTGAAGACCGGCTTACCTTTGCCCTGGAACGCAGTCATATTGCCGGATGGGACGTGGACCTGGAGAGCCGCATTGCCAACCGCTCAGCCGGACACCATCGCATTTTTGGCTACCCCAACGATGACCAACCATGGTCGATCGAAATTTTTCTTGGGCACATCGTTCCGGCGTCGCGCGAATCGGTTCGGCAAAAAATTCAGATCGCAGTCGCCACGAAATCTGATGTGGAAGTTGAGTGCCGCATTCTGGCCGCCGACGGCACGATGCGCTGGATATGGCTTAACGGCAGCTATCGTGTCGACGTGGATGGGCGCCCGCATTTGATGGGCATTGTGCAGGACATATCGGAGCGCAAACAAGCCCAAGAAGAACTCGTTCGCTACCGCGACCACCTGCAAGAACTTGTCAACGAACGCACTGCGGAACTTGAAGAGGCCAAGCATGCGGCGGATATTGCCAGTGGCGCCAAGTCCCGGTTTCTGGCGAATATGAGCCACGAAATTCGTACATCACTGGGCGCCATTGCGGGCATGTCACGCCTGATTCGTCGCGAGCCATTGAGCTTGGTTCAACTCGAACGGTTGACTAAGTTGGATGTGGCGTCGGCCCATTTAAGTGCCACCATCAACAATATTCTTGATCTTTCCAAGATCGAGGCGGGCAAGCTCGATCTGGTAGATGAACTGGTACGCGTTGATGAACTGGTTGCCAGTGTGCTGGATATTCTGGAGTTACCAGCCAGTGAAAAAGGTCTGGTGCTGAGTAGCTCCGTCGGACAGGTTCCGTCCCATCTATACGGCGACGCCACGCGGCTACGCCAAGCGCTCTTGAACTATGCCAGCAATGCGCTGAAATTTACCCGTGAGGGCAGCATTACCGTAAGGCTTGAGGCCCTGGATGAAACCGATTCGGATGTGCTGCTTCGGTGGGAAGTTCAGGACACCGGCATCGGCCTGGAAACCGGCCAGCTGGACAAGCTCTTTCAGGCCTTTGTTCAAGCCGATAGTTCGACGGCTCGCCAATACGGCGGCACCGGCCTGGGGCTTGC
>CANFNO010000511.1 GCA_947447845.1 Burkholderiales bacterium
GGTTGACTTGCCGGAGCCAGAGAGCCCCATCAAGACAAAAATTTCGCCCTCGTTGACGTGGAAGTTGGCGTCCTTGACGCCCACCACCATTCCGGTTTGTTGGAAGATTTCGTCCGTGCTCAGGCCGCGCGTGAGCATATGCATGGCCAACTCGGGGCTATGACCAAAGATTTTGTAGAGATTTTTGACGACGACTTTTTCAGCCACAGGTAGTGCCCTCGGGTTCGTTATGCGCATGCCGACTCCAATGCGCTGCGATTATTCTTATATGCATGAAGCGGGCCATTCTGTCCGTACAAGACGAAGCTTAGCCCTCAAAAGCGCCATCTCATTGTCAATCTGCGACATAAGCTGCGCACGCTAGGGAATCCACCTAGGGTTTTAACGGCTGGTGCGCGAAATGTAGCGCTTGCGCCAAAACACCAGACTGAGGGTGCTGGCAATCACCAACATCCCCCCCATGGCCCACCAAAAGCCGCTGTGAAGATGCAGCAGGGGGATGGAGTCGAAATTCATTCCGAAGATGGCGGCTATCAAGTTCAGCGGTAGAAAAATTGCGGTCAGCGCGGTGAGTGTGCGCATGATGTCGTTGGTGCGGTGGCTTTGGGCGCTGAAATGCATTTGTACTGCTGTCTCGGCACTTTGCTCCAGACGCTGCACGTGGTGCACCACGCGTTCAATGTGCTCAAGCACGTCCCGGCTTCGTACTTGCAGCAACTCGCGTTCGCGCGCATCAATAGGGCTGTCGGCTTCCGGCCAGGTCTTGATGGCTTCGATCCAGTCCTGGATGCAGGAGCGCTGGTCTTCACAGATTTCATCCAACTGGTGCAATGCCAAGCGTGCATCCAGCAGCGCCGACCAATTGGCAAAGCGAGCCTTCGGGTTGAGCAACTCGACCTGCCAATGGTCAAGCTGGTGCGTCAGTTCGCGGCGCAGTGCCAAGTAGCCATCGACCATCAGATTGACGATGCGCAGCATCAGGTCGGCCGGGTTGCTGGGGAAGCGCGTGCCCATCGTGCGCAAATCAGTGCTGGCAGCTTGCAAGAGCTTGCTGGCATAGGCGTCTCGCACCGCGCAGTCGCTGGGATGCACAGTCAGCAGCACGCGGTCAAAGATTGCGAAGCCGACCGGACTGGTGTCTATGCGACGCAAAATCGGCGGACCGCCTTTGCTGGCGGCCGGCATTTTGGGAGGCCTGGACGCTGCAGTGTCTGCTGTCGCACTGACCGCCGCCAGGCGACGAAACACGACGATGTCGTATTGCGAGGTGTAGTCGTAGTGCGAAGGCAATTGGTGATTCAGCAGGTCTGAGACGTGCAGGTCGAGCAGGGGCTGCCCGCACAGTTGCGCCAAGCATTGTTGTATGGCGGGCAACTGGGCCTCAAATTGCTGGCTGGTGCAGCTAATCCACACAAATCCGTTGCCCGATACGCCCTGCGCCAGCAGGCTTGTCAGATCACCGCCTTCACTTGCTGCGGTGCTTTGAATCTGGAAGATTCGCATCGGGTTCAAACGATTCCTTGCGCCAGGCTCTAGCGGTTTTGCAGCAACTTGGCAGCGTCCCGGGCAAAGTAGGTCAGCACACCGTCGGCGCCGGCGCGTTTGAATGCCAAGAGGCTTTCCAGCATGACCGCATCGTGGTCCAGCCAACCGTTGGCTGCAGCCGCCTTGAGCATGGCGTATTCACCAGACACCTGGTAGGCAAAGGTCGGGATTTTGAATTCGTCCTTAACTCGGCGCACCACATCAAGATATGGCATGCCAGGTTTGACCATCACCATGTCAGCGCCTTCGGCAATATCCATGGCCACTTCGCGTAGCGCCTCATCGCTGTTACCGGGGTCCATCTGGTAAGTCTTTTTGTTGCTCTTACCCAGGTTGACTGCGGAGCCCACAGCGTCGCGAAACGGGCCATAAAAGGCGCTGGCATATTTGGCGCTGTAGGCCATGATGCGGGTGTGCACCAGTTTTTCGGCTTCCAGCGCGGCCCGAATGGCGCCGATGCGGCCATCCATCATGTCACTTGGGGCCACGATGTCGACGCCGGCGCGGGCTTGAGTCAGGGCTTGCTGCACCAGGGCCAATGTGGTCTCGTCATTGAGGATATAGCCCTCGGTTTCGGGTCGGGTATCCGGTAAGCCGTCCTGGCCGTGACTGGTGAATGGGTCCAGCGCTACATCAGTCATTACTCCCAGATCGGGGAATTCCCTTTTCAGAGCACGCACCACACGGGGGATGAGGCCGTCCGGGTTCAGGGCCTCGGTGCCGCCATAGTCTTTGAGTGACTGGTCAATGACGGGGAAAAGGGCCATCACCGGAATCTGCAGTTTCACGCATTCCTCGGCTACCGGCATAAGCAGGTCCAGGCTGAGGCGTTCGACGCCCGGCATTGAGGCAACTGAAACCCGCTGGTTTTGGCCGTCAACCACAAACACGGGATAAATCAGGTCATGGGCTGTAAGCTGGTTTTCACGAACCAGGTTGCGGGTGAAAACGTCGCGACGCAGCCGACGCGGACGTCCGTTGGGGAAAGGTGCATAGGGTGTCATATGAAAATTGTGCCTTAAAGTTGAATCGCGTCCCGTATGCGCGATTCTTGCGCATTTGTACTGACCCCATTGGGGTGGCTGTGACCATTTTCTTAGCGGAACCCTTGGAAATAGCAGACGATTCTGTAAGGTTATTTGATAAATCCGCTTGTGCAAAGGACTAATTTTTGTTAAATTTGTCTCCGGGTAGCTTGCTACCTCCCGCTTTTCCTCCCTGAGCGGGGCCTTGATGTGTGACAGCAAATAGGCTTACTACCCCAGCCCACGTGCTGGGGTTTTTTTTGTCGGTGCACTTTAGGTCGAAACAAAAATCATGCTCTGGGTAAAGTCCTTTCACATTGTCTTTGTCGCCAGCTGGTTTGCCGGCCTTTTCTATCTACCCCGAATTTTTGTGAATCTGGCCATGGTCCCGCAAGGTTCCGATGCAGAGCGTGCGCGCCTATTGTTGATGGCGCGCAAGCTGATGCGCTTCAGCCATATGTTGGTTGTGCTGGCTCTGGGCTTTGGCCTATGGATTTGGGGCTTGTATGGCTGGGCATTCGGTATGGGCGACGGCCAGGGCCTGGGTTGGATGCACGTCAAGCTGCTTTTGGTGCTATTTGCCGTGATTTATCACGCCCTTTGTGCCGGCATGCTGCGCAAGTTTGAGGCTGGCACGGAAGGACGAAGCCATGTTTGGTTTCGCTGGTTTAACGAGATCCCGGTGCTGCTACTGGTTGGCACGGTTATTTTGGTCGTCGTCAAGCCGTTTTAGAACTAAATCAGACTATGCATAAAACCGCCGCCTCGCCCTTGGCGTTGATTTATGCGGTTCTGATTGTGTATGCCAGTCTGTATCCCTTTGCCGACTGGCGCGA
>CANFNO010000512.1 GCA_947447845.1 Burkholderiales bacterium
GACCGACCCATCTAGCAGGCGAAAGGCAACCTGTCCGCGTTCTTCATCGTGCAGCCCGAGTTCGCTGGACATCTCGGTCACCTGTTTCAACGCAGACATGATTGCGCCCACCTTTGCGCTCATCTTTTTTCCGGTTTCGGCGGACGTTATCGAGAGGCGGCGTACCTCATCTGCCAGCACGGAGAACCCGCGTCCATGCGGGCCGGCACGGGCGGCTTCGATGCTGGCATTGAGGGCCAGCAGGTTTGTCATGTTGGCAATCTTGCTGACCTCTTCGGTCAGGTCCTGGAGTTCATTTGAGTAGGCGCCGAGCTTGGTAACTTCGGCGATCAGATGTTTGCGGTGCCCAACAATTTCGCTCAGCACACCCGCAATTTCCTGGCTCTTTAGTCCGATGCCATCCACCATGTCTGCGATGGCTTTTTCGCCGAGATTGGCGCTGCCGCTGCTCGAAGAATCGACGGTTGACCGCAGACGCTTGGCGATGGTCCGAATGGCGGAAGATAGGTCTTCACCCCCGTTGACGGATTGCTCTACTGCCAGGCCCAGGTTGACATGCCACTTTTCAACGACCTGGGTCACTAGATTGAGTGGGTCGCCATGGCTGGCGATCAAATTTGATGCCGTCGCGGATTGCGACTCCGTGTTGGCTGTGATCAAAAGCAGCACAGCACCAATTAGGACCGCTACCCAGACAAGTTCTGGTATAGAAACCAACACGCTAAGCACATACACCACCACTGCAGTACTGCCGTAGACGTATGCGTATGCATAGCGCGTTGTGTTCACAGAGTTCTCTCCCATGTGGCTAACCAGATTCATTTTTTCTGGTTGTCACGGTGGCGCTTCGCATTTCCGGCCACAACCAAAAGTTGCCGCATTCTATGTAGAGTTTCCGCAAAATGTCTACTTATTCACACATCATAAAGTGATGTATTTTTTGCCAAATTAATCTATTCGTTGATTAAATAGACTTGCCTTTTAGTGAATTTGATGCGTGCAGGCTGGATTTTTAAGCCAATGGCGCCAAAGGCAGGCTACGACATTTCTACCCAAATCAGCAGACGCTCTCCAAGGGTGGTTTCAAGTACCAAGCGCAACGGCTTGGTGTTCTAGATAGTGACGTAGCGACCGGTGCGGTGGTTGATGGCCAACGTCTGGTTCAGCACCACAGCGCCCAGCACGGACAGGGCAATATGCCACCAGTCGGTTATCGCAAAAGCCAGAACCACAATCATGCAATCCAGACCCATCTGGATCAGCCCGGCCCGCCAACCATAGCGCTCCTGCAAGTAGAGCACCAGCACATTGAAGCCGCCCAGGCTGGCGCGGTGCCTGAACAGAATCAGCATGCCTGTGCCCATCAGCAGGCCACCGGCCACGGCGGCAAAAACCGGGTTGATGGTGCCCAACGAAATGAGTTGCGGTAGCACATTGCTGATGGTGGCCAGCAAGGCGACCGAGGCAAAGGTTTTGAGTGTGAATTGCAGACCCATGCGCTTGTAGGCCAGGCCATAAAACGGCAGGTTGATGCAGAAGAAAACCAGGCCAAAGTTCCAACCCGTAGCGTAGTGAATCAGGAAGGCAATGCCCGCTGTACCGCCGGTCAGCAAGCCGGTGCGGCCGAACATCACCACGCCCAGAGCCACGAACAGAGTGCCTGTTATCAGTGCCTGTATGTCTTCGTGCGGACGGTGGCGCAGGTCCGGTTGTTCTTCCTCCATGCAAGCCTTGAAACTAGCAACTGACCGATTGCTCGGCCTTGCTGTCGGAGGTGCCGCAACTGCCGCCGCCACAGCCATGAATTTCTTCATCCGCAAACGCTTGCGGGTTACTCACGGTGCCGGTCACCGGATCAAAGCCAGCCGAACGCAGGTGCAGCGCCAGCGCCGCGTCCATGCTCTGAATATGGTTGGCCAACCACAGGCCCAACTCGTAGGCCATCTGGCGCACCAGATCGAGCTCGCCCATCAATCCGCGTTTTCCGCCCTCGCGCATCACTTGCAGGATGACGTTGTGCTGCGTGGCGTGGCAGTTGCCAGCGGCAAAACCGGTCTGGGCCATCCATTGGTCTTCGCGGTCAAAGTGTTCCTGGGTGTGGTCAATTAGCAGGGCCCAGCGCGAGAGCAGCGTCTCGTCGGGCGCCAGCACCACTTCGGCCAGCAGGGCGACGCAGGCCTCGTGGGTATCGTCCATCGCGGGCATCTCCAGGCCAAGTGTGGAACTCCATTGCACGGGCGTACGGTCCAGGGTGGCGGTATTCATATTGCGGTGTCTCCAAATCAGGCGCGTAGCTTAGCGGCTGGTCTCCGGGGGTTCCTTGATGCAAGTCACCTGTTTGCCAATCGCCGTGCTGCCTGTGCGAAGGCGGGCAACCGATAATTGCACCTTCCCTGACTTGGTACCGGATCCATGACTCTTTCGTTTCCCCCTCCCGCGCTGGCCGATGTGCAAGCTTTGGGTGCTGTCTTAAAGCGCCAGGGCTATGCCGTTTTGGGCGCCTCCTCTGTGGCGCAACTCGCGGGGGTGGCCTTACCCGATTTGTTGGCCTGGTGCCCCGGCTGGAATGACCTACCCCCAGACAATTACCTGCGCGATGGCGGGCGTTACCGCCGTCGCCGCCATAGCTGCTTTGTGGTGAACGACGGCACGGTTCAGCAGGTTCCGCACCGCGCGCACTGGCAGCCGCTGGAATACAACGCGCTACACGGCGGCCTGGAGCGCCACTTTGAACCCATGGACGCCGCCTTGGTGGGGCAGCCAGCCTGGTCGCAACTGCTGGCCTGGCTCGGACGGATTTGCTCGGGGCTGAAGGGCGCCAAACCCTGGTTTGTAGAGGGGCACCAGTTCCGGATCGACACCACCGATGGCATCGGTCGCCCCACGCCTGAGGGTGCGCACCGTGACGGCGTCGATATGGTCGCTGTTTTCATGGTGGCACGCTCGGGCATCAAGGGCGGTGAGACGCGCGTGTTTGACGCCGACGGGCCAAACGGCCAGCGCTTCACCCTGGCAGAGCCCTGGTCGGTGCTCTTGCTGGACGATGCACGCGTGATTCACGAATCCACCCCGATTCAGCCGCTTGAGCCCAATGGCTACCGCGATACGCTGGTGATAACGCTACGCGCCGGGGGCTTTCAGGCAGAAGGGTAGACTTATGCCTTGTAAGGAAGTGGTACGGATGCAGGTTCAAAATTTCCGGCCACGAGCCTTACAGGGCACAAACAGATTTCTAGTAACCAGGAGACATTCAGTATGAGCAAGCGTGATGTAGTAGTTTTGGGCATTGCCCGTTCGGCCATTGGTTCTTTCGGCGGAGGCTTGGCTGACATTGAGCCTTGCGAGCTGGCTGGCACCGTCATGAAGGAAGCTGTGTCCCGCTCCGGCGTGGACCCCAA
>CANFNO010000513.1 GCA_947447845.1 Burkholderiales bacterium
CCGACTCTGCCGTGCGCATCACCCACATCCCGACCGGCATCGTGGCCGAGTGCCAGGACGGACGCAGCCAACACAGCAACAAGGCCCAGGCGCTGAAAGTGCTGACCGCGCGCATCCACGAAAAAGACCGTTCCGAGCGCGCGGCCAAGGACGCCGCCGAACGCAAAAGTCTGGTTGGCAGTGGCGACCGCAGCGACCGCATCCGCACTTACAACTTTCCGCAGGGGCGCCTCTCCGACCACCGCATTAACCTCACGCTGTACAAACTGCTGGGCATCATGGAAGGCGACCTGGGCGATGTGATTGAAGCGCTGCAGGCGTATGAAGCGGCGCAGCAAATGGCGGCGCTGGAAATGAACGCCTGATTCTGAAGGCCAAGCGCACCACGTCCACCACACCGCCGCACACTCTGGCCGTTACCCCTGAACATGTCCATCGCCCAAGCCATGCAGTTCGCCCAGTCCCTCGGTTTGGATCGGTTGGACGCGCAACTGTTGGTACTGCATGCGCTAGGCCGTACAAATCGCGAACGCGCATGGCTGCTGGCGCATAGTGACGATGCCATGCCAGCTACCGCGCTCGCACAGTTGCAGGCCCTGGCCACCCGCCGTGCTGCTGGTGAGCCCCTGGCCTACATCACCGGCCACAACGAGTTTTATGGTTTGACACTGCAAGTCGACGCCCGCGTACTGGACCCGCGCGCCGACACCGAGACTTTGGTGGACTGGGCGCTGGAACTCCTGGATGCGTCGACGATTGCGGCTCCAGATGTTGTGGCAGAACCCACAGCGCTGGCTGCTCCCACCAGCGCGACGCCTGCCAGTGCACCGACGCTCATCGATCTGGGTACCGGCAGCGGTGCCATTGCGCTTGCAATCAAACATAGCCGGCCACATTTGCAGGTCCATGCGCTGGACTTCAGCAACGATGCGCTGACAGTCGCGAGCGCCAATGCCCATCGACTGGCGCTCGACGTGCATTTTCACCAAGGTTGCTGGCTAGCAGGCCTGCATCAGCAGTTTTCCGTGATCGTCTCCAACCCGCCCTACATCGCCGCGCAGGACGCGCACCTTACGGCCCTCACCCACGAACCTTTGCAGGCGTTAGCCAGCGGTGACGACGGCCTAGACGACATCCGCACCATCATCGACCAAGCACCCGCGCACTTGTTGCCGGGTGGGTGGCTGCTTTTGGAACACGGCTACGACCAGGCCACCACCGTGCGCACCCTGTTGCAGGAGGCAAGATTCACTAGCGTCCAATCGCGCCAGGATCTGGCCGGTATTGAGCGCTGCAGCGGTGGTCAATGGCCTGGCCTCGCCCACCACCCCGTTTGAATTCAAGAAAGAAAACCATGAGCACCACCCCCGCATGCCCCCAATGCACCCTTGAAAACACCTACCCCGATGGCGCCAACTTTGTCTGTGGCGATTGCGGTTTTGAATGGCCGCAAGCCGAGGCCGCAGCAACGGGTGAGGACGAAGACGCCGTGGTGAAAGATTCCAACGGTCAGGTGCTGAAGGATGGCGACGCCGTGGTGCTGATCAAAGACCTAAAGGTCAAAGGCAGTTCGACAGTTCTGAAGATGGGCACCAAAGTGAAAAGCATTCGCCTGGTCGGCGGTGACCACGAGGTGGACTGCAAGATGGACGGCGGCAGCTTTATGCTGAAAGCTTGTTTTCTGAAGAAGGCTTGACTTCCGCTTTGTGGCAGACGACACAGAGTTTGTTGCCATCCAGATCGCGGAAGTAGGCGCCGTAGTAGTTCGGGTGGTAATGCGGGCGCAGACCCGGCGCACCCTCACTGGTGGCACCGGCCGACATCGCGGCAGAGTAGACCCGATCCACCACACCCCGGCTATCTGCCTGTAGCGCCAGCATCTGGCCATTGCCAGCCTGGTGCGGCTTGCCATCAAAGGGCTGGGCTATCAGAAGCAGAGGGCGCGATGCATGCGGGGAGATCCAGCCGGCCCAGAATTTGTCCGGCTCGCTGAACTTCAACACCAGCCCCAACTCGGGCAGCACAGCGCTGTAAAACGCGTAGGCGCGGCCAAAGTCGGTGATGCCGATGTTAATGTGCGAAATCACGCTGCGGCGTCTTCCAGTTCTGTGCGCGGCACTGACAGCTGCAGGCCCAGTCGATTCACGCCACTGACCAGTGCCTGCAACGAAGCGGTGACGATGTTGCCGTCCAGACCGACGCCAAAGCGCTCGGCGCTTTCGCCCACGACAGCCAGTTCCAAAAAGGCACAGGCCTGGGCATCACCGGCTTGTTGGCTGGCCTTGGTGGAGCGCTCCTCAAAGCTGCGTACCTGCACCTGCACACCGGCGCTCTGCAGGGCATGCACCGCAGCATCGATCGGCCCATTGCCCAAGCCCTTGAGATGCACCGCCTTACCCGCGACTTCCAGTTGCAGGTCAATGCCTTGCACATGCTTTTTGCCCGAGGCTGCTGCTTCAAATAAGTGATGGTCCACATAGCGCATCGTCGCGTCTGGGGCGTGCAGATAGGTTGCATCAAACAGGTTCCAGATGTCCTGGGCGGTCATCTCGCCACCATGTGCATCGGTGTACACCTGCACTTCACCTGAAAATTCCACCTGCAGGCGTCTTGGCATGACCACGCCATATTCCACTTCCATCAGGTAAGACACGCCACCCTTGCCGCTTTGACTATTTACACGAATCACCGAGTCGTAACTGCGGCCCAGATCTGCCGGGTCAATGGGCATATAGGGCACGTCCCAGATCGTGTCGGGCTTTTGGGCTGCCAACCCTTTTTTGATCGCGTCCTGGTGGGAACCGCTGAAGGCGGTAAATACCAGATCGCCCACATACGGATGGCGTGGATGAATAGGCAACTGATTGCAATATTCAACCGTGCGCGCGACCGCATTGATGTCAGAAAAGTCCAGACCCGGCGACACACCCTGGGTGTAGAGGTTGAGCGCCAGAGTCACGATGTCCACGTTGCCGGTGCGCTCACCATTGCCGAACAAGCAGCCTTCCACGCGATCGGCGCCAGCCAGCAGGCCAAGTTCGGCTGCTGCCACTGCGGTACCCCGGTCGTTGTGCGGGTGCAGGCTCAGGATGACGCTATCGCGCCGTGCCAAATTGCGGTGCATCCACTCAATCTGGTCGGCATAAACATTGGGCGTGGAGCCTTCCACCGTGGCCGGCAGGTTCAAGATCACCTTGTTGGTGGGCGTGGCGCCCCATTCTGCGGTGACAGCATTGCAGATTTCCAACGCAAATTCGGGCTCAGTGCTGCTGAAAACTTCGGGGCTGTATTCGAGCGTAATCTCGGTTTCAGGCATTTCCGCCGCCAACTGCTTGATCAACCGCACCGCCTGCAAGGCCAACTCCACAACCTCGGCCTTTTGCATACCGAAA